>CAYQZN010000305.1:0-3416 GCA_964421805.1 uncultured Woeseiaceae bacterium | reverse complement strand
GGGTGGACAGCGCCTTCTCGGCGCGGCCGGCACCCACCATGGTCTGGATGTCGATTGACGCGTCCTCCTGGACTGCGCGGGCGAGGTCGTCGTGCGTCACCGCACCGAGGAAGATGCCTTCGCCGTCGACCACCGGCAGATCGAGGATACGGTAGCCCTCGAAAGCGTGCGTTACGGTTTCCATGGAATCCATCGGATGCACGGTCATGCTGACCGGCAGCTCGAGCGCCGATAGCGGCAGATCCCGACTCGCCAGGGCGACGTCTTTCAGCGGTGCCCGCCCACTCAGGCGACCGGCGCCGTCCACCAGGAACAGCGATCGTGCCGTCAGCATGCCGGACTCGCCGAGCGCGCGCAGCAGCTGGCCGACCGTCAGATCCCGAGGGTATGCGCCGACGCCCGGATTCATCACCCGGCCCGCGGTATCGGGCGGGTAGGAGCCGAGACGTTCCAGCTCGGCGCGCACGGCAGGCTCGAGCCGGGCCTGGCGTCCGGCACGTTCGTCCTGCGGCAGGGAGGCCATGATCCGCAAGGTCTGTGCCGGTTGCAGTTCTTCCAGGATGCGGTCGCCGAGTCCGTCCGGCAGTGCCGTCAGCAGCCGGGCCGCGCTATCGGGCATCAGGAATGCGAACACCGGCGCGAGGGTGGCAGCCGACTGGCGTGAGACGGCATCGAGCACTTCCGCCGGTTCCAGTTCCTCGATGCGGCGCGCCGCCTCTACGGGGAAGTCACGCAAATAGCGCCGCGTCATCAGGTCCTCGGCAATCGCGAGATCGTTGCTCGTCACGCCCGTCTCCCGGTGTCGGACCCGGCAGAGCCGCCGTCGGCGAACTGCAGGAGCCCGCCGAGGAAACCCACGAAGGCATCCGCCAGCGCGACCGGCAAGGCATCGTCGGGACGGCCCGCAGTGGCGGATTCGACCGCCAGCGCCTCACGCAGTGCACTGCGCGACACCGTGCCGATCACGTGCTCCTGCCGACTGACGACCGGCAGGCTGAGATAGCGATCCCAGGCCTCCAGCGGCCGGATGGCCGCGATTCGCGCTCTTGCGGACAGCGGCGCGATGCGGCGGTCCATGATCTCGCCGAGCGGCGTGCGCCCGCTGTAGCGCAGGAGCAATACCGGATCGACGAGGCCGGACAGGCGCCGCTGGTCGTCGACTACGATCACGCAGCCGGTGTCCGCACGCGTGGCCTGACGCACCAGCTCCCGCGCGTCTGCCACCGTCTGATCCGCACTCTGGGTGAGTATGGCGGGCGTCATATGTGCACCCACGGTATCGGCAGGGAAGTCGAGCGTGGCCCGCAGATCGCGGCGCACCGCCCTCGGCAGCTCCCCGAGGACCGCGTCCCTGAAATCGGCGGGCATCAGGCGCAAGAGTCCCGCTGAGTTCTGATAGGCCAGGGCCCGCAGAACGGCGGCTGCCGTGTCTGCCGGCATCCCCGCCAGTCGCTCACAGGCCACCGACGGACCCATACGCGATATTACCCGGCTGGCGAAACGTGCCGGGATATCCGCCAGCAGGGCCCGCGCCTTCGCCGGCTCCATCGCCGTCAGTGCTCGCGCCGCCGTGTCGGGCTGACGGTCAATGAACGACAGGATCAGAGAGCGTGGTGTCTTCGCCATTTTTCTGGCCATAGCCCTAGCCACCGTCCTCGCCCGTCTCTTCGCGGTCGGCGCCACGCTCCGGGGCGGCGGTCAGGATGAGCACTCGGCCCGTCTCCAGCCGGTGTGCGGGCAGCAGCACCCGCCCCTCATCCGTCTCGACGGCTATGTGTGTGCGGGAGATCTCGAGCAGTTCGCCCTCGACATCGTCGAACCTGAGGCGCATGCCGGGCAAAAGCACGTGACGGGCGTTGCGGGCGGCGATGAGATTGGACACGAAAGTGCCGGAACCCAACGCGAAAGAGACCACCACGCCCAACACGGCGCCGCTCAGGATGATGGCGAAGACGATCAGCAGTATCGCCACGTCTATCCCGGCCTGATCCAGACCGATGATGAGCGCGATGGCGAGAACCGCCAGCTGGGCCAGCCGGCCGAGCAGTCCGGCGGTGCGCAGTTCGGCCGCCTCTGCGGAGGAGGCGACGAACTCGCGCAGATAGACGCTCGCAAAATAGCCGACCACCAGTATCGAGGCCCCGATGATCACGCTCGGCAGATGGACGACGAGCTGATTCAGCCACTGCCCGATGGAACCGATGCCGACCACGCCGGCCGCGAGCACCAGCGCCAGAATCAACACGAGCCAGAAAGCGATCTCGCCGGTGACCGTCGTGAAGGCGAGTGAGATGCGCACCCCTGCGGCGGAGCCCCGACGAAGCGCCCGCTCGAGCAGGCGATTGGCAAACTCGGCGGAGCGTCGGGCGCCCCGGCGTGCCAGTCGGGCCAGGAACCAGCCGGCAATGACCACCAGCAGTGCGGCGACCAGCGATGGCAGGTTGGCCGCCACGGCCTGATAGAACCCGCTCAGGGTCTCGGGCAGGAAACTCGATGGGGAGGTCTCGGCGGTTCCCAGGGTACTGCTCCCTTGCTGCGACTGCGTCTCATCATACAGCTACAGTCGGACGCGCCTGCCACCCTGGGCCGGTGGGATTCAGGCCGCGATGCATGGGGCCCCGTTTTTCAGGCAGGTCGAATCGATCCGCGGAACGGCGATCGAGCGCCATGAAATATTCTCGAAACTATCGAGAATTACTATTTAAACAAATGAATTTAATCAGATTCTGATGGACCAATGTCGCGTTCTTCCAGTACTCGTATCGGCTCTCCGTCTCCTTGCGGCCGCAGCACATAGCCGCCTTCGGCCTCCGGGTCCGGGATCACCTCCGCCTCGAAGGGCAATTCCCGCTCTCCGTCCGGTTGGTCGTCCCGCAGCCGCCAGTAGCGACCATCGTCACTCACATAGCGCCGCCAGTCCCGCCCGCGACGATGCTCGTGGACGAAGGCCACGATCCGGATGTCCCGAAAGCGCGCATGGTAGTCGTCGGGCCTATCGTCATACCTGTCGCCGCGTCCCTGCATGAGCGTCGAATAGCGCCGCGCGCCATCTTCCCCGGCCGCGGCCTCGGACAGCTTCTCCGCCGCGAGACGGTCGAAACAGGCCAGCCGCTCGGCGTCGTCGTCCACCGCCACGCACCGCCTGAGGTCGGCGGTGGACCAGCTCTGCGCCGGCGCGGCCGCCGCACACAGCAAGAGCAGACCACTCGCCAGTGCGGGCCCGACGGCAATATTTGCCAGCCGACGCTCCTTCATCCCCCACGGCTCCGGAGATACTCGCGGAACGGCTCTCCCAGCGTCGGATGCTTCAGGGCCAGCTCCACCGTCGCCTGCAGGTAACCGAGCTTGCTGCCGCAGTCGTATCGTGTGCCCTCGAAGGTGTAGGCGTAGACGGGATGGGTATCCAGCATGGCGGC
>CAYQZN010000304.1:0-3442 GCA_964421805.1 uncultured Woeseiaceae bacterium | reverse complement strand
CCACCTTGCGCCGGTTCTCCGCCACCCAGTTCAGGTAGAGGAGATCCGACTCGCTGGCGAGGGGCGCGACCAGCACGCTGCGGGCATCTTCCAGGTCCGGCGTCTCGCCGACGGTAAGCTGCAGGGGCTGGCCGGCAGGGACGGTCAGTAGCGCATACGGGTTCGTGGCGGCGGTGAGTTCGCGGCCGTTCACCGCCAGCAGGTAGTCGCCCTCGCGCACCTCCACATCGGTCTCGGTCAGCGGTGAGCGATAGCGCTCGCTGTCGTTCTCGCCTTCGAAGATGTCCGTGATGCGGTAGCGCCCGGCATCGGTGTCGAGCGCGAAGCGCGCGCCGAGCAGCGCCACGTTCGGCCGGGCCGGCAGGCCTTCGTCGCCGCCGGCGATATAGGCGTGGGAGGCGTTGAGTTCGGCGATCATCTCGCCGATGAGGTAGTTGAGGTCCGAACGGTGCGAGACGTGCTGCAGCAGCGGCTCGTATTGCTCGCGCACGGCCTGCCAGTCGAGGCCGTGCATGTTCTCCACGTAGAAGTAGTCGCGGAAGCGGCGCCAGACCTCGTCGAAGATGGTGCGCCACTCCGCGCGGGGGTCGATGTCGGCCACCATCTTGTCGGTGGCGACGGCCTTCGTCTCCTGTTCCGCGCCCTTGGCGATGTCGTAGACCTTGTAGCCGTCCTTGCCCTGCACCATCACGAAGCCGCCGTCCGGCGACAGGCTCAGGGCCTGGATGCCGGTGGCGAGTTCCTTGGCTTCCCGATCCTCGATGTTGTAGGTCATCAGGCGCGGCTGCTGCAGCGGCTCGCGGCCGTAGTAAAAGGAGTCCGTGACCACGTACAGGAGGTGCTTGCCGGTGACGGCCAGGCCCTGGATGTTGGTGGGCGTGATGCCGGGCACGCGGAAGTAGCGCCCCGCGAGTCCGTCGAAGGCGATGCGGACCTCCGGCGCTTCGGCTTTCTTCTCTTCTTCCTCTTTACCGTTCTCTTTCTCCTCGATGACCGGGTCGGCGTTCTCCGGCGCGAAGGGGTTGCCGGCGTCGGCGGTCAGGGCGAGGCCGAGGATGCCCACCTGGTCGACCAGGGTGTAGTTGAATTCGCGGGTGCCGATCTGCGGCTGGAACATGCGGTCGCCCAGGAAGTACAGCGCCTTGCCGTCCGGCGACCAGGCCGGCGTGCGGTCGTTGAAGAATTCGTCGGTGACGCGGTGCAGTTTCCCGCGTTCGGCGTCCCATACGTGGATGGAGCGCAGGCCCGAGGGCTCGCTCAGGCTGAAGGCCAGCCAGCGGCCGTCCGGCGACCAGGCGTAGTCCGCCGTGTCGCCCTGGGCCTCGTCGGCCGCGATGACGGGTTCGCCGCGGCCGTCGGTGCGTGCCACGAAGATGCGGCCCGCGGCGTCGTGCCAGGCGAGGCGTTCACCGTCCGGTGAGAAGGCCGGCGCGGAGTAGCGCGTGCGATAGCCTTCCGAGAGCTGCACCGGGTCGCCGCCGGCGGAGTCCTCCACGTAGACCTCTTCCTCGCCGGAGAAATCCGAGACATAGGCGATATGGCTGCCGTCCGGCGACCAGGCCACTTCCCGCTCGTGGGCGTTGGAGGTGCCGGTAAGGTTGATGGCCAGGCCTTTCTCCACCGGCACGCTGAACAGATCGCCGCGGGCGACGAACAGGGCCCGCCGGGCCTGTGGAGAGAGCGCGAAGGCCTCGATCTGTCCGGCGACGCTGACCTGGCGCGGCCGTGCCGGCAGGAGGTCGGAGGGCACCGCGATGGTAAGACGTCGGTCTTCGCCGGTCGCCGTATCGTAGACATGGATGGCGCCGTTCAGCTCGTAGGCGATGCGGCCGGCGCCGTCGGTTCCGGGCCAGCGCACGTCCCAGTCGGTGTAGCGGGTGAGCCGGGTGGTCTCGCCGCTGGCCGGGTCGTGGCGGTAGAGGTTGAAGCGCCCGTCACGGTCGGAGGCAAAGTAGGCGGCACCGTCGATCCACATGGGGTCCCGGTCCGAGCGCTCGTGGCTCGTGACCGGCGTGGCCTCGCGCCCGGCGATGTCCAGCAGGTACAGGTCCTGTGCCCAGCCGCCCTGGTAGCGCTTCCAGGTGCGGAAGTCGCGCATCAGCGGGGAGTAGAAGAGACGATCGGCGCTGCCCGCAAAGGTGGCGGCGCCGGCCCGCGGCAGCGGCAGCGGCTCCGGCAATCCGCCCTCGCGGCTCACCGTGAACAGCCGCCCGTCGCCGAGACCCCAGGCGTCGCGCAGCGAGCGGAACAGCACCCGCTCGCCGTCGGGCGTCCAGCCCTGCACCAGGTGGTCGTAGCCCCAGCGGGCGGGCAGGGGGCCCTGGGCCGGGTACCAGGTGAGCTGACGCGGCTCGCCGCCCTCCGCCGGGATGACGTAGACCTGCTCCGCGCCGTCGTACTGGCCGGTGAAGGCGATCTCGCTGCCGTCCGGCGAAAACTCGGCGAAGATCTCCAGCCCCGGATGACTGGTGAGCTGGCGCGCGCGGCCGCCGTCGGCCGACACGGTCCAGAGGTTGCCGGCATAGGTGAACACGACCCGGTCGCCGTGGATATCCGGATACCGGAGCATTAGTGTCTCGCGAGACTCGTTCGCCTGCGCCGGCACCGCGCTGGCGGCCAGAGTAGCGAGGGCGGTGAGCAGCAGTGTGAGTTTCTTTGTCATGGTTCGTCCGTGATGTTGATTCTGGTCGTGGATCGGTCGAGGACCTCGAGTCCGCTCAACGTGACTCGCGGGGCTCGACGGCCAGGCGGCCGAAGTCGCGCTCCAGGTTGGCGGCGATCCAGGCGAAGGCGGCGTAGGCGGCCACGTTCTGGTCGATGGCCTCGCGGTCGATGCGGTCGATGGTGTCGTTGGCCGTGTGGTGATAGTCGAAATAGTACGTGCCGTCCTGGGTCAGGGAAAACACCGGCATACCGCCGGTGCGCAGCGGCCTCAGGTCCGCGCCGCCACCGGCGTCGTTGCCGCCGCGTTCGATGCCGAGCGGCGCCAGCACCTCGTGGATGCCGGCCACCAGGTCCAGCGCCTCCGGTGCCACGTTGGACGAGATGCGCCAGACGCGGCCGGCGCCGAAGTCGGCTTCCGTGCCCACGATGTGACTGGCGAAATCCTCGTCGCTCATTTGCCGGTACTTGCGCGCGCCGGACAGCCCGAACTCCTCGTTGGCGAACAGCACCACGCGGATGGTGCGGCGGGGCGCGGCATCCAGCTGGCCGATGAGATGCGCTGCTGCGGTGACGATGCCCACGCCGGCGCCGTCGTCCAGCGCGCCGGTGCCGAGGTCCCAGGAGTCGAGGTGGGCGCCGAGCAGCACGATTTCCTCCGGAGCCTCGCGCCCGGGAATCTCGCCGATGACGTTCGCCGAGGTGGTGGGCGGCAGCTGGCGGGCGGTGGAGTGGATGCGCAGCACGGGCTCGGCGCCGGCGGCGATGCGGTAGGCCAGCA
>CAYQZN010000303.1:0-3462 GCA_964421805.1 uncultured Woeseiaceae bacterium | reverse complement strand
GCATCAGATCCGCCTCGATGCCGTAGTCCTCGGAGCCGAACCAGCGGCCGAGCCGTCCGAAGCCGGTGATGACCTCGTCGGCGATCAGCAATATGCCGTGCCGCTCGCAGATGGCCTGGATCTCCGGCCAATAGCTCTCCGGCGGGATGATCACGCCGCCCGCGCCCTGGATGGGCTCGCCGATGAAAGCCGCCACCTTGTCGGCGCCCACCTCGGCGATCTTCTCCTCCAGCGCCCGGGCGCAGGTGCGGCCGAATGCCGCCGGGTCCTCGTCCTGCCCCTCCCCGAACCAGTAGGGCTGGCGGATGTGCACGATGCCCGGGATGGGCAGTCCGCCCTGGGCATGCATCGGCTTCATGCCGCCGAGGCTCGCGCCCGCCATGGTGCTGCCGTGGTAGGCGTTCACCCGGCTCACGATCACCTGGCGCTCGGGCTCGCCGCGGATGTCCCAGTAGCGGCGCACCATGCGCACGATCGTGTCGTTGGCCTCCGACCCGGAGCCGGCGAAGAACACCCGCGGGAAACGCTCGCCGGCCAGTTCCGACAGCCGCTCCGCCAGCGCGATGGCCGGCGGATGGGCGCACTGGAAGAAACTGTTGTAGTAGGGCAGCTCGCGCATCTGTTCGGCAGCCGCATCCACCAGCGACTGCCGGCCGTAGCCCACGTTCACGCACCACAGCCCCGACATGCCGTCGAGGATGCGGTTGCCGTCGGCATCCCAGACGTAGACCCCGTCGGCCTTCGTGATGATCCGTGCCCGCTGCTTGCCGAGCGCCTTGTGATCCGTGAACGGATGCAGGTAATGCTCGGCGTCCGCCGCCTGCCAGTCCTCCCGGCTGCGCTGCTCGATGGCTGCCATGCGCTCTCCTCTCCGGGCCCGCGCCCGCTCAGACGTTCAGGAGCAGGAGTTCCCGCTCCCAGGGGGTGATGATGTGCTCGAATTCGGCGTACTCGGCCTTTTTCAGGCCGCAGTACAGATCCACGAAGCGGTCGCCCAGCGTACCCCGCATCGCGGCGCTGGTCTGCAGGCTCTCGATGGCGAACCAGATGTTCCACGGCAGCGTGCGCTCGCCGTCGTAGGCACTGCCGGTGACCGGCTCGGAGGCCTGCAGGCCCTCCACCATGCCGAGGTAGCCGCAGGCGAGCGTCACCGCCGTCGCCAGATACGGATTCACGTCCGAGCCGGCGAGGCGATTCTCGATGCGGCGGTTTTCCGCGCCGGACTGGGGCACGCGCAGGCCGACGGTACGGTTGTCGATGGCCCAGGCCAGATTCACCGGCGCCGCCGAGTAGGTCTGGAAGCGCCGGTAGGAATTCACGTAGGGCGCCAGCACCAGCATGGATTCCGGTATGTACTTCTGCAGGCCGCCCAGGAACGCGTAGAACAGTTCGCTGGGCTCGCCCTCCGCCGTGGAGAAGATATTGCTTCCGTCCGCCGTGCTCACGACGCTCTGGTGGATGTGCAGCGCACTGCCCGGCTCGTCCGCCATCGGCTTCGACAGGAAGGTGGCATGCATCTCGTGGCGGATGGCCGCCTCACGCACCGTGCGCTTGAACAGGAACACCTGATCGGCCAGGTCTACCGGGTCGCCATGCAGGAAATTGATCTCGAACTGGGCCGGACCCATCTCCTGGGACAGCGTATCGATGCGGATGCCCTGCTCTTCGCAGAACTTGTAGACGTCCATGATGAACGGCTCGAAGTCGTTCATGGTGTCGATGCTGTAAGGCTGGCGAGAGAGGTCCGTGCGGCCCAGCCGGCCTTCCGGCGGCTCCACCTCCTCGCCCGGGTCGGTGTGCGACTTGATGAGGTAGAACTCGACTTCCGGCGCCACCACCGGACGCCAGCCACGCTGCTCGTAGAGCGCCAGTACCTGGCGCAGGATCTGGCGGGGCGAGGTGGCCACCGGCTGGTCGTCCAGTCGCAGGCAGTCCAGGAACACCGAGGCGGCGGGATCCACGGCCCAGGGCACCGGACGCAGCGTGTCGTAGTCCGGCTTCAGGATCATGTCCCGGTCTTCCTGATTTGACGGGTCGTCGATATATTCGCCGGAGATGGTCTGGGAGAAGACCGCCTGGGGCATCTTCATGTTCTGCTCGGTGAACTTGTCGGCCGGAATCACCTTGCCCCGCGCGGCGCCGGCCATGTCGGGCACGAAGGCCTCGACATCTTCGATGCGGTGCTCAGTCAGCCACTTTTTTGCGTTTTCCTTTTCACTCACACATCACCTCTGCGGTGCGAGGCCCGCTGCAGACAGGCCTCGCCGAACGCGCGAAAAATCGCGAGATAAAAGGGATTATCCACTACCTGCCACTCGGGATGCCATTGCACGCCCAGGGCGAACGAGCGCGCACCGTCCACCGTGAACGCCTCGATCAGGCCGTCGTCGGCCCGGGCCTCCACCGTCACGCCGGCCGCGAGCCGGTCGATGCCCTGGCCGTGGAGCGAATTCACCATCGGCTCGTCGTCACCGCTGGCCAGACCGGCCAGATAGCCGCCCGGGACGAGATGGACGGGGTGTGCCGGCGCGTACTGCTCTTCCAGCGGCGCCTCGTGGTCCTCCCGGTGGTCATGATAACCGGGCACGCGCTCCACGTGCTGGTGCAGGGTGCCGCCCAGGGCCACGTTCATCTCCTGGAAGCCGCGGCAGACCGCCAGCACCGGCACGCCCATCTCCAGCGCCTGCAGGATCAGCGGCAGCGTCATCTCGTCGCGCTCGGGATCGTGGAGCGTGCCCTCCTCGCTCGGCGGGCCGCCGTAATGGTGAGGCTCCACGTTGGAGGGGCTGCCCGTGAACAGCAGCCCGTCCATCGTCTCCAGCATGTGGGTGCGGTCGATGTGGCGGCCGAGGGCCGGGATCATCAGCGGCAGGCCGCCCGCGCCGTCGACGACGGCGCGCAGGTATTTCTCTCCCACGATGTGGAAGGGATGGGGTCCCACGATGCGGCGATCCGCGGGCACTCCGACGGTGGGTATCAGGCTCATACGTTCCTCTCGCTGCCCTGCGGCAGTATTCTAATCGCTTGCGCCCGCCCCGGCGCTGCCGGCGCCGGCCGGAGACGGTGTGGTAGATTACGCGCCGGGTCAAACCGGTCCTGACCATCAATCACGCATGAAACTCTACGGCTATTATCGCAGCAGCACGAGCTATCGAACCCGTATCGTACTGAATCTCAAAGGGATCGAGTACGAATACGAGCCGGTGGCGCTGGACCGGGGCGAACAGCACGGCGAGGCCTTCCGCGAGCTGAACCCCATGGGCGCCGTGCCTGCACTGGTCACCGAAGACGGCCTGTTCGTGCAATCGCCGGCGATCATCGAGTACCTGGAGGAGCGCCACCCGAATCCGGCGCTGCTGCCGGCGGACCCGGCGGGCCGCGCCCGCGTACGCGAGATCGCCGCACTGATCGCCTGCGACATCCACCCGGTCAACAACCTGCGCATCATGCGCTACATCGGCG
>CAYQZN010000302.1:0-3464 GCA_964421805.1 uncultured Woeseiaceae bacterium | reverse complement strand
TCGGCGTCGCCATCGTCATGCTGGTGTGGTCGGTGGACAAGCTGCTGCGCCCGGAGCATGCGGCCGGCGTATTCGGCACCTTCTACGCCATGCCCGGACTGGGTGAAACCGTCTTCTACGTACTCGGCGTCCTTCAGCTGATCGTGGTTCTGGCCTTCCTGGCCGGCGCGTGGCGCACCTGGACCTACGGCGCCGTACTGGCCATGCACACCGTCTCCACGCTGTCTTCCTTCCGACAGTATCTGGCGCCGTTCGAGGGACCCAACATCCTGTTCTTCGCCGCCTGGCCCATGCTGGCGGCCTGCCTGGCCCTGTTCCTTCTCCGCCGGGAGGATACGCTGCTCAGCGCCAACGTCGGCAACCCTCGCGGGTAACATCATGCGTGGCCTCGCGGTCATTGCGGCAGTTCTGGCGCTCGGCGCCTGCGCCGGGCCCTCGCCCGACCTCGCGCGGCTGTACTCCCTGCAGTCCAATCCGGACATCCAGCCGCCGGTGGTTCTGATCCCGGGCGCCCTCGGCTCCCGGCTCGCCCATGCGGACAGCGGGCAAGAGGTATGGCCGGGCCCCGTCTGGAAGATCGTGTTCGCCGACTACTCGGAGCTCGCGCTCGAGATCGACCCGGAGACGCTGGAGCCGCTGCCCGACGAACTCGTGGTATCGGGCCTCACGGACAAAGCGGCAGGACGGGATTTCTACTCCGAGATACTCCGCGTCCTCGAGCGCTACGGCGGCTACCGCAGAGCCACGGCGGGCGAGCCTCCCGGCCGGGGCGCGAAACACTATTACGTATTCACCTACGACTGGCGGCAGGACAACGTGCGCACGGTGCGAGAACTCGATGCCTTCCTCGAGCAGATCCGCCGCGATCACGGCAGCCCCCGGCTGAAAGTCGACATCATCGCGCACAGCATGGGCGGCCTGATCGCCCGTTACTACGGCCGCTACGGGACGCAGGACGTCCTCGACGACAACGACTTCCCCGTGAGCAACCGGGGCGCGGAGCACATGCGGCGGGTCGTGCTGCTCGGCACGCCCAATCTTGGCACGGTGAAGGCTTTCCGCACGCTGCGGGAAGGCTCGAAGGTGGGACTGAACCGCATCCCCCGGGACGTCGTCGCCACCTTCCCCAGCACCTATCAGCTCCTTCCACACCCGCTCAATACCTGGCTGGTCACCGCCGACGGCGAACCTCTGGAGCGCGACGTTTTCTCCAGTGAATTCTGGCGCCGTTTCGGCATGTCGGTCTACGACCAGGGAGTACGTGAACGCATTTGCGAAGACATCGACGACCCGCAGCGCGCCGAGCAGCGGCTGCGCACCTACGAGGCCTATTTCGAGAAGCGCATCGAGCGGGCCCGGCGCTTCGTCTGGTCGCTCACCGTGCCCGAACCCGAGCCCACGGTGCGCTTCATAACGTTCGGCGGCGACTGCACGCTGACGCCCGCCCGCATACTGGTCGAAGAATGGGACGGCGACTCCAGGCTCCGGCTCGAGCCCTCCGAGATCCGCGACCGGCGCGAAGGCATCGACTACGAACAGCTGCTGCTCGAACCCGGTGACGGGGTGGTGACGAAACCCTCGCTCATCGCCCGCCAGACGCTGGATCCGACGGTGTCACGGCACCGGTACATTTACTTCCCGCTGGACTACTCGTTTTTCCTGTGCGAAGACCATGACCAGCTGACCGGCAATATCCACTTCCAGGACAATCTGCTGCACGTGCTGCTGTCCGCGGACAGCACCCGGATCGGTCCCGAAGCACGGGAGAGACAGCAGTGAGCGGCGGGGGACAGGGAGCCGGTGCCTGGCTGCGCGCGGCGTTCAGCCCCCACATCGTGCGAGGTGCGCTCGCCGTGGCATGCGTGGTCGGCGTCGTCCTGAATCTCATCAACCAGAGCGAGCGGGTCACGCTGGGCCAGGGGGTCTCGCTGCCGCATCTGTTCCTGAACTTCCTCGTGCCTTACCTGGTCGCAACCTGGAGCGGCGCGCGGGCCGCACTCCGACAGAAGGACACCAACATATGAAAGTACTCTGCACCTCGCTGGCCCTGGCCTTACTGCTTGCCGCACCCCCGGTCGGCGCGAGGGAAGCGGCCCCGCCGCTGCCCCACGGCGCGGACGCGCCGGCGTGGACTCTGCCCTCGCCCGCAGGCGAGCCCGTGGAATTCCCGGCCGACGCGGACGGCCGGCCGGCGGTCCTGCTCTTCTGGGCCACCTGGTGCCCCTGGTGCAAGGCGCTCATGCCCCATCTCCAGTCCATCCGCGAGGACTATGCCGAGCGGGGCGTGCAGATATTCGCCGTCAGTGTCTGGGACGACGGCGACCCGGCCGGCTTCATCGCCCGCAACGACTATGACTTCACAGCGGCGCTGGAAGGCGACGAGATCGCCTACGGCTACGGCGTCACGGGGACGCCGGGCCTGTTCGTCGTCGACGGCGACGGCAGCGTGGCCATGAACCGCTTTCTCATCGACCTGACCGAGCGGGTGTCGCCGCCGCCCGGACGGGACAGCCTGCCGCCGGCGCAGTCCGCGGAAGCGTGGGCGGCACTGGTGCGCGAGACGCTGGATAAGCTGCTGGCCGAGTGAGACCGGCCGGAGCGGCTTGAAAGACGGATCGCGGCCGTGGACCATGGGCGGACCGGGGCGACCCTGTCGGTCAATCGCCCCCCGGTCCGCGAGACCCCTGAAATGAGCGACTGCTGCTGCGCCAACACGATCGAGACGGCCGCTCTGGAGCGGCGGCAGCGCCGCGTGCTGGCAGTTGTGCTCGCAATCAACGTGGCCACCTTCGTCATGATGGTGGCGGCCGCCATCCTCAGCGGCTCGTCCGCCCTGCTCTCCGGCATGCTGGACAACCTGGGGGACGCCCTCACCTACGCGCTCAGTTTCGCGGTGGTGGGCGCCACTGCGAAGGCCAAAGCCCGAGTGGCGCTGTTCAAGGGCCTGCTGATTACCGCCGCCGCCCTGGCCGTGGCCGGGCAGATCGGCTGGAGCCTTTTCAACCCGGGCGTGCCGGTGGTGGAGACGATGACCCTGGCCGCCGTGCTCAACCTCGGTGCCAATGGGGTCTGCCTCGCCCTGCTCACGCCGCTGCGCGACACGGACATCAACATGGCGTCGGTGTGGGAGTGCTCGCGCAACGACATCTTCGACGGCGTGGCCGTGATCGCCGCGGCCGGTGCCGTCTGGATCTTCCAGTCCGGCTGGCCGGACCTGCTGATTGCCGCGGCCCTGCTGGTGCTGTTCCTGCGCTCGGCGCTGCGGGTCGTGCGCAACGCGCTGGCCGAACTCCGCCAGCCGGGCCCTCACCCCTCCGTCTGACGCCGGCCCTTGTCCGGCGCTCGTCGGGCCCTTGTATTGGGCCGCGCCGGGATCGATCATACGGACACACTCCTCGACGGTGACCGCTCATGGCCATCAGCGTATTCGACCTCTTCAAGATCGGCATCGGCCCCTCCAGCTC
>CAYQZN010000301.1:0-3484 GCA_964421805.1 uncultured Woeseiaceae bacterium | reverse complement strand
ACCAATCAATGGTTTAGAGCAGCCCGCTCTAGACCAGTCCCGACCGTTAAGAATCCGCCGCTTACCTGGGGTTCCTCGCCCCTGGTAGCGGTCTGTGCCGCTTTGGGGCCAAGCTGAGCAGCCAGAAACTCTAGTTTAGAACTGTCGCCTTGACGGCGAAGCTTACGACGGCAACCCCAAGCGGACTCCATCAGCACGCGGACGGCTGGCAGGCAAAGGTCGTAGTGGACGGCCAGCTGATCAGCGGTTGGAACCCGCTTCGTCGGAAGCAGTCGCTGATGCCCTGCTGGAAAAACCCGCTTGGTCTCCCTTTTCGCGCACCCCGCGCCGGCCGACACAGCGGCCGCGGCCCGACCGCTAGGCGTTCCGCGCAGCCATGAACTCGCGGACGATCAGGGCGAATAGCGTCGCGCTCAAAGCCAGCATGCCGACGTTGACCGTCAGGGCGAGCGGGCTCATGGCGGCTGCGCGAATGGCGAGCGCCGCCGCCGGGGCTAGAGCGCCGAGCAGTGCGACGAGCCCGGCCACCGCAAGCAGGTACTTGCGATAGCCAGCGAGTCCCATCGCCAGGACCCCGACAATCACCAATGCGCCGCCCACGTAGGCAGGCAGCAGGGCGGTACGGCTGGAAGACATCAGGAAAGCGCCGACGCCAAGCGCGATCAACAACACCGCAAACACGACGATTGTCTTGGGCATTTGGGGGCTCCGAAAGATTGCCAAACGAGCGAAAGGGACATATTAGCCGAGGTAGTAAACCAACGCGAGAATGTGCCGGTCCTATTCACGCGATTCCACTCAGGAATGGCGGCTTTGGGTTTATTTGATCACTTGGATTCCCGCCGTTTCCACCGCTATCGAGTATGCGAAGTGATATGTTCCGTATCAAAATCGCACGCTAACTGCGACGGCTCTACACTTCGACACCTAATGATGCACCTCACCCACTACTGTTTTGAGAATGCGAAGTGACTTCGGCTCGCCGCTTGTACGTCGTTGTCGCGTCAGTTGCCGCATTGTTAGTGCTGATCTACGCAACCAGGCAGTTAGATAGCCCGGATGCCATCGAGATTGCCGCTCCTACCCTGATTCCTGCCGAGGTCCCGCTCGCCGAAGCGACAGCAACACATCAAGCCGATTTCCCAGCGGCAGACCTGCGGTCCGCGCTGGCCGATGTCTGCTCAAACGCAGCCAACGATTCTGCCGACAATGAGTTGACGCAGGAGGAAATCCAGGCGCAAATCGAGGCTTTCAACCAGCTTGGGCTGGACCTGTCGGATCGCTTGGCGGTATCGGCATCGGCGGAGCATATTCACCTGGCCGCGTTGCTGGAGAACGACTCTGATACCCGAGTCGAGCTTCTCGAGCGGGCAATTTCAGGTAGCCCGTCCGAGCCGTTCATTATCTGGAGTGCCGTCCGAGTCTGCTCTGATTCTGCTGTATCTCTGGACTGCCCGTTAAGGGATTGGGAACAGCGCCTGATCGCCGTTGACACCCAGAACAGCGAATCCTGGATTCGGATTGCCGCAAATCGTTACGCGGCGGGCGAAACCGATGCCGCACTCGAGGCCATGCGGCATGCCGCCACAGCTGCTGAGACACGCATTTACTGGACCGAAACTGTCGAGATGATCGAGCGTGGACTGGCCGCCGCTGGAAGCGAATACCCCTTCCCCGAGCGAGCGGGAATGGCTTTCGGTTTCGCCGCGATGATGCTCCCGGTATACGGCGACTACACGAGGATGTGTGTCGAGCAATCGCCACAAAGTGCAGAGTGGGCTTACACGTGTCTTGCCTACGGCGAGCTTGCCGAGAATCAGAGCAAGACCGATATTGGCGTCTCGATTGGCCGTTCGATGCAGAAACTGGCACTCGAGGCTCTGGGAGAAATGGAAAAGGCCGCTGACGTGGAGAAACGACTTCAGCATCGTCGCCAAGAGAGACTCAACGCAAACATCGAACATACAGTGCTGACCGAACGGTTGATGACCGCGAATCCCTCTATGTTTACGGCTTTCCTTGCCGCGACCCGATCTGTGGGTGAAGTAGCAGCCCGACGCAAGATTGTTGCGGAAATCGACCGGCTACTCGAACAACAACCCGAACTGGCCTGCGAGCCATAGGCAAACCCGACTCCCGATACTCCCGATGCTCCCGATGCTCCCGATGCTCCCGAAATGCCGCCGCCAATAGGGTTCGATAGCAAGTCTGTAATCAATGCCGGTCCTCGCCTTGAGCCCAAATTTCTGATTTTCCGAAAGTTACGTGGCGCTCAGACGCTGGAAACGCGTTTTCGAAGGCTTCGGATCACTCTGAGACGTCCGCTGGCCGCGCAACGGGGTCGTCTGCAGCAGTCGGCCATCGGACGGGTTGCGACTGATCCGCATGACTGTGTCTTCAGTCTCATTGCGTTACCCTTATCGGTATGACTGACAGGAACCTCGCAGCGAGAACGCCATCATCGGATATCTCACCCCTCGACCGGTCGCGCGTCGAGACGATCGAGGAAGCCGGAGGAAGCATCCTCCCGCTCGATCCCATCGGGGCCGAGGTGTCCGGTATCGACTTGACGTCCGAGCGGCCGCCTCCCCCCGACGTGATCGAGGCGCTCGAAAAGGAAATGGCCTGCCGAGGGTTTCTCGTCTTCAAATCCCGTAGAGCACTGGATGTCGAGGATTTCCTCCGCGCCAGCTGCTGGTGGGGCGGGAAGGAACTGCATAGCACGCACGGAGTTCATCCGGCGACTCCGGCGGGCAACAGACATATCTTCCGCCTGTCGAACGATCGTCGCCACGGCATCCCCGGGGTGGGCCCCCAGTGGCACAACGACGGCAGCTTCAACACCGACACCTTTTCCCACGCGGGCTACCACATCGTCCGCCCGGCCGAGAAAGGCGGAGGCACCTGCTTCGCCCACCAGGGCGCGGCCTATGACGCGCTGCCCGAGGAACGGCAGGAATTCTGGGAGCGTCTCTCCTCGGTCAATTCCGCTTCGGGAGTGGTCCATCCCGCCGTGCACGAACATCCGATATCCGGCCAGAGAAGTCTCTGGCTGCACCTCGGCATGACGGGTGCGGTGATCGAGAAGCTTCCTTACGAGGATGGCTTCCGGCTGCTGGATTCCGAAGAACTGAAGCAGCTCTGCCACGAATACCGGGACGTGCTGGAGGCAGGCTTCGACGACGGCTACGCCATCGCCTACGAGTACGAGGAGAACGACTGCATCTTCATCGACAACCTGGCGGTGGCGCATCGCGCATCGCCCCAGGCCCACCTGCCTGCCGAAGAACAGGGCCTGCGGATCATGCATCGCAGCACCGTTCGCGGCGTGAGCGATTTATCGCCGTACTATGGTTTGCCGAACCGTGTCGACATTGCCGGACCGAACCCGTTCGGAGAAGGCGTCTGGCAGTCGGGCGGAATCGGTTTCCGGTGGGACGACAGCATCCCGATGCAGAACTGAAGTCGTCCGCAGGCTGCGCCG
>CAYQZN010000300.1:0-3485 GCA_964421805.1 uncultured Woeseiaceae bacterium | reverse complement strand
GCCTCGCGCTGGTGGTCGACGAGTACGGCGACATCCAGGGCATGGTGACGCTGGAGGACATCCTGCAGGAGATCGTCGGCGAGTTCCGCACGGTGCCATCGGATCAGCACCCGGATCTGCAGCCGGACGGCGCGGGCGGCTGGATCGTGGACGGTGGCGCGAACGTGCGCGAGCTGAACCGCCTGCTGGGCTGGCAGCTGCCCACGGATGGCCCGAAGACGCTGAACGGGCTGATCCTGGAGACCCTGGAGACCATTCCGGAACCCGGCACGCTGCTCGAACTCAACGAATACCCGGTCGAGATCCTCGCGACCAGCGAGAATATGGTGCGCTCGGCGCGCATTCACGAACGGGAGCCGCCGCGGCTGGCCGCCGGCGCCGACTGAATCGTCAGCCGAAGGCCGCATCCAGGGCTTCGGACAGCCGCGACACGGGTATCGCCTCCATGCCCTCCAGGACCCGGCGCGGGGCGTTCGCTTTCGGCACGATGGCCCGCCTGAAACCCTGCTTCGCCGCTTCGGCAAGCCGCTCCTCGCCGTAGCGCACGGGACGCACCTCGCCCGCCAGGCCGATCTCGCCGAAGCTGATGGTGCGCCGGTCGAGCACCCGGTCCCGAAGACTCGACACCACGGCCAGCAGGGTCGGCAGATCGGCCGCGGTCTCGGCGATGCGAATGCCGCCCACCACGTTGACGAATACGTCGTCGCCGGCCAGGGACAGCCCCCCGTGACGCTGCAGCACGGCCAGCAGCAGATTCAGCCGGTTCTGGTCCTGGCCCTGGGACAACCGTCGCGGATAGCCGCCCGCGCTCTCCGTCACCAGCGCCTGCACCTCCACCAGCATGGGCCGGCTGCCCTCCCAGGCCACGGTCACCACGCCGCCGGCGGTCTCCGCCGTATCCCGGGAGAGGAAGATCGCGGACGGATTCTTCACCTCGCGGAAGCCCTCGGCGCCCATGGCGAACATGCCGATCTCGTTGACCGCACCGAAGCGGTTCTTGACGGCCCTGACCATGCTGAAGCGGCTCGCGGGATCGCTCTCGAAATAGAGCACGGTATCCACCATGTGCTCCACCACCCGCGGCCCGGCGATGGCGCCCTCCTTCGTCACGTGGCCGACGATGAACACGGCCACGTCGCGCTCCTTGGCCAGGCGCACCAGACGCGCGACGCATTCGCGCAGCTGGCTGACGCTGCCCGCCGCCGAGTCGAGACCGTCCGCCGTGATGGTCTGCATGGAATCGACGATCAGTACGGAGGCCCGCGAGCGGGTGACCGCATCGAGCATGACGTCCAGCCGGGTCTCGGCCAGCAGGTGCAGATCGCTGTCCGCCACGCCCAGCCGCCGGGCCCGCTGGGCGACCTGCCGCAGGCTCTCCTCGCCGCTCACGTAGAGTACCGGCAGCGAACCGCGCAGCCGGGCCGCCACCTGCAACAGCAACGTGGACTTGCCGACGCCCGGATCGCCGCCGAGGAGTATGACCGCGCCCGCCACCAGTCCACCGCCCAGCACGCGGTCGAACTCGCCGAAACCGGTGGTGGTGCGCTCGCGCTCTTCGGCGCCCGCTTCGGCGAGCGTGGCGAGTGCCGCCAGATCGGCAGTGGCGCCGGACGAGGTCGCGCCGCCGGCAGGCGCCAGCCGCACCTCGCTCAGGGTGTTCCAGTCGCCGCAGTCGGCACACTGGCCCTGCCACTTGACGCTGTGGGCGCCGCAGGAGGAACAGACGTAGGCGGTCCTTGTCTTCGCCATGGCTCGCTGCCGGCCTGCTGCCGGTCCGGGAAAAGCGGGGATGATAGCACCGCCGCGCGCACCGGTTCGCAGGCCAAAGTGGTAACGGTATCTCAATAATCCCGCAGCGCTTCACCTATACTTCCGGCCGGGTGATTCCACGATGAAAACAATAGCCACCGACACGATTGCGGCGCCGGCCTCCTCTGCCGTGCCGCCCTCCGCGAGCACTGACGGGCGGCCACGCCGGCCGGGTGGCCGTGCCGCGGGGCGTTCCGACTTATGTTCAGTTGGTGTTACCCTTACCCGATCGGCACAGGGAGTGCTCCCGATCGAGGCACCCATCATGGCGGACCGGGCACATGCGAGCCAGCGACGATACGCGGCGCTCAGGCGGGCCTGCCGCACGGCGGGACGGACTGCCCGGAAGGATGAAGGACGAGAGGCAATTGCCAGGGAACCGGAACCGGCACGCGGGCACGCCAGCACGGCGCTGACGTCCTGCGGCGAGAACGACAGCACGCACAACCTGGACCGGTAGACAGGCAAGCAGAATGAGCCTCAAGGGGAAGATCCGATTCTCCGAGATCACGGACACCGGCAAGGTGCGCGATCACAACGAGGATGCCATCGCCACCCAGCCCGACATCGGGCTGATGGTGCTCGCCGACGGCATGGGGGGTTACAACGCCGGCGAGGTCGCGAGCGGCATCGCCGTGAAGACCGTCTTCGACCTGGTCAGCGAGGCGAGCCATCGGGAGAACCGCGGCGAGGTCGAGCCCACCTCCGGGCTGATGCGCCAGACGATCTTCCTGCGCGATGCCATCGCCCGGGCCAACAAGATCATCTACCAGACCGCCCAGAGCCAGCCTCAGTGCGAGGGCATGGGCACCACGATCGTCGCGAGCCTGTTCTTCGACGACCGGATCTCGGTGGCGCACGTCGGCGACTCCCGCGCCTACCGTCTGCGAGCCGACCAGTTCCAGCAGCTGACGCTGGATCACTCCCTGCTGCAGGAGCTGGTGGACCGCGGTTTCTATTCGCCGGAAGAGGCGCAGAGGTCCACGAACCGGAATTATGTTACAAGGGCTCTCGGCGTGGAGCCGGCGGTCGAGGTGGAGGTCCAGGAGTACGAAGTGGACAAGGACGACGTCTATCTGCTGTGCTCCGACGGGCTGCCGGACATGGTCGAAGATGAAGATATTCATTTAACTATCAGCACGTTTAGTGCTAGTCTTGATGTAGTTGGTCAACAATTGGTCCAGCTCACGAACGACCACGGCGGCCGGGACAACGTCTCCATCATGCTGGCGAGGGTCCTGGAGTCTTTCCCCGCAAAACGCGGACTGATCGACAGAATTTCCGGACTTTTCCGGCAATGATCGCAGGGATGTCGCCCCGGGGGGCGTCTTGCACCATCGGCAGGAGCGAGTGACAGCAAATGGCACGGTTGATTCTGAGTCTGGACGGCCAGGTACTGGCCGAATACAACATGACCAAGGAGCGTTACACCATCGGGCGGCTGCCCGATAACGACGTGCGCATCGACAACCCTGCGGTGAGCGGGCACCATTCGCTGATCATCAATATCCTCAACGACTCGTTCCTGGAGGACCTGAACAGCACCAACGGCACCTACGTCAACGGCAAGCTGATCAAGAAGCACGCGCTCCAGCACGGCGACACCATCACCATCGGCCACCACCAGCTGCGCTTCGTGGACCAGCAGGCCAACGAGGCGGACCAGGACGAATTCG
>CAYQZN010000299.1:0-3490 GCA_964421805.1 uncultured Woeseiaceae bacterium | reverse complement strand
AGTACAACATCATGATCGGCGACCTGGTGCGGGCCGTGGGCTTCCTGTCACGGGCGCTGGAGCTGCCGGAGACCGAGCCGATCCAGCGCGCGCGCTTCGAGGCGCGCATCGATTTCATCAAGGAGTACCTGAGCGAGGAGCAGCTCAGGGAGGTGGCGCGGAACGATCCGGGCCGGAATCCGGGCATCGGCTGACGGCTATCGCCGCGCGCCGGACCGAGGGCCGGCATTCAGGGTGGCGTGGGGCTGTCGTCTCCGCGGCGCTCTTCGATGAAACCCACCCAGCGCTCGCCCACGCTCAGGAGGTCCTCCACGTCGCTGGTCTGGGCGATATTCGTGACCTTCTCCGGGATCTTGCGGAAGTGGATCTCACGGACGGTGTGATTCGCCCAGGTGATCCACTCCAGGAGCAGCGCCAGGCCGGCGCTGTCGGTCCTGGTGACGCCGCCCAGGTCCACTTCCAGCATCGTATGATCCGCGAAGTGCTCGATGCTCTCCCGCAGTATCGCGCCCGCCGTCGCGAAGGTCATCTCGCCCTCCAGCGCGAAACGACCCTCGCCCAGGTCACGGAATGCCCAGCGCTCGCTCACGCCTCGCTCGAGCCTTGCGCGTCGGCGGCATCGGACTCTCCGTCGTCGCCTTCGCGCAGTCCCGCTTCACGCTCCAGGCGCTGGATCACGGCCTCCACGCCCTTGCTGGCGATCTCGGCGTTGAGCTCGGTGCGGAAATTGCGTACGTACGATATGCCCTCGACCGTCACGTCATAGACCTTCCAGCCGTCGTCGCGCTTCACCAGGCCGTAATTCACCGGCACTTCGGTGCCGTCGTCCAGTTTGACCTCGGTCCGGACCGTGGTGCGCCGTTCCTCCGCATCGCCGCGGAAGGGCAGCACGTTGATGCGCTCCTCGTCGAACTCCAGGACGCCGTCGGCATAGCGCTCGAGCAACGCCTGATAGAAGGCCCGGATGAACCGCTCCTGCTGCTCCTCGCTGGCCGTGCGCCAGTAGCGGCCCAGCACGAGCTGGGCGGCGTAGCGGCGATCGAAACGCGGCAGCAGGATGCCGTCGATCACCTCGTACAGCTCCTGCCGGTTCTCCGACAGCTCGAGCTTGCGGCCCTCGAGGACCTGTGAGAGCTCGTCCACCGCGGTCTCGATGACGGCGGTGGGATCCTCCGTCCGGGCGACACCCGGGAAGCTCAGCAGCATCCCCAGCAGGGCCAGGGTCGTCATCCACATTCTCATTCGTCGTCTCCCGAACCCATGTTCACCAGGAATTTTCCGATCAGGTTCTCCAGCACCACCGCGGACTGGGTGAACAGCACCTCGCTGCCGTCCTCCAGATACATCTCCGAGCCGCCGGGTTGAAGCCCGATGTACTGGCTGCCGAGCAATCCCGCGGTGAGGATGCTGGCGTCGGAGTCTTCCGGAATCTGGTCGTAGCGGTCCTCTATGCGCATGGTCACGACGGCGTCCAGGCGCTGCGGGTCGAACTGGATGGCGCTCACCCGTCCGATGGTGACGCCGGCCATGCTCACCGGCGAGCGCACTTTCAGGCTGCCCACGTTCTGGAACCGGGCCGTCACCTCGTAGCTGTCGTCCTGCACGTAGCCGCCGATGGTGGTCGTCTGCGTGATCAGGAAAAACAGCGCGGCGAAGCCCAGGAACACGAACAACCCGGTGCTGATCTCTACGGCTCTGGTCTGTTGCATAAACCCTGTCCCTTCACATCAAGGCGGCGGTGATAATGAAATCGAGCACGAGCACGGCGATGGAGGAAATGACCACCGTGCGCGTCGTCGCCCTGCCAACGCCTTCCGCCGTCGGCAGGGCATTGTAACCCTCGAACACGGCGAGCAGGCTGGCCGCGACACCGAAGACGACGCTCTTGACCACGCCCTCCATGATGTCCGCCATCTCCACGCTCTCCCTCATCTGCGCCCAGAAGGCGCCGATATCAACCCCCATCAGCACGACGCCCACCATGTAGGCGCCGAAGATGCCCACCGCGCTGAAGATGCCGGCGAGCAGCGGCATGGCGATGACGCCGCCGAGGAAACGGGGCATCACCACCCGCCGGATGGGGTCCACGGCCATCATCTCCATGGCCGAGAGCTGATCCGTGGCCCGCATGAGCCCGATCTCCGAGGCGAGCGCCGTGCCGGCGCGGCCGGAAAACAGCAGCGCGGTCACCACGGGGCCGAGTTCCTTCACGAGCGAGAGCGCGACGAATACGCCCAGCGCGTCCTCGGAGCCGAAGCGGGACAGGTTGTCGTAGCCCTGCAGGCCCAGGACGCCGCCGACGAAGAAAGCGGAGGTGATGATGATGGGCAGCGACAGCGCGCCCGTGTTGTGGACCTGCTGCACGATGAGCGGAAAGCGACGCCAGATCGCCCGCGGGGTCGCGGCCACCAGACGCAGGAAGAAAAGCTGCAGCTGACCGAAGGTCTGCAGGAAGCCGGCCAGCGCGTAGAGGAGCTCCCGCAGCACGGTATCAGTCGCCCTCGCGACCGAGGAGCTGCTCCGCGTAGTCCGGCGCCGGGTAATGGAACGGTACCGGACCGTCCGCCATGCCGTGCATGAACTGCTTGACCAGCTCCGAGGGCGCACCGCTCAGCTCCTCCGGGCTGCCCGATGCCACCACCTTGCCGTCCGAGATCAGATAGCTCACGTCGGCCACGGTGCTGATCTCCTGCACGTCGTGACTGACGACGATACTGGAGATGCCGAGGATGTCGTTCATGCGCCGAACCAGGCGCACGATCACGCCCATCGAGATCGGGTCGAGCCCCACGAAAGGCTCGTCGTAGATCAGGATCTCCGGGTCCATGACCATGGCGCGTGCCAGTGCCACCCGCCGCGCCATGCCCCCGGATAGCTCGGACGGCATGAGGGTGGCCGCCCCGCGCAGCCCGACGGCGTGCAGCTTCGTGAGCACGATATGACGGATCAGCCGGTCCGGCAGATCGGTGTGCTCGCGCAGCGGGAAGGCCACATTCTCGAACACCGGGTAATCCGTGAGCAGCGCGCCGTTCTGGAACAGCATCCCGATCTTCTTGCGCATCCGGTAGATGCCGCCCCGGTTGAGCTTCGAGACGTCTTCGCCATCGACGACGATCGTGCCCCGGTCGGGCACGAGCTGCCCCGTGATCAGACGCAGCAGCGTGGTCTTGCCGGTGCCGCTGGGCCCCATGATGGCGGTGACCTTGCCCCGCTTGATGTCGATATCCAGATGGTCGAATATCTGGCGCTGGCCGCGCGAATAGCAGAGGCCGCGGATCTCCACCACGTTTTCCGTCTTCTGGGTCATCTCCGTCCCTGTGCCGCCGGTGCGCCGGGCCCGGGTCGGGGCGCTGGCGCAAGCGGGAGAGGATAGCAAAATACCCTGCCCCGGGCCGCCCGGAATCCATGCCCGATCTGGCAACGGACAACAATTAGTACTAAAATAGTCCTGTATAGCGTGTAGGAGGGGCTTCAGCCCCGATCCATCGGA
>CAYQZN010000298.1:0-3499 GCA_964421805.1 uncultured Woeseiaceae bacterium | reverse complement strand
AGGGGTTCTCGCAGTAGTTCAGGCCCAGCTCCCGGTTGATGATGAGCTGGATGGCGACGGCTCGGCGCACCGACTGCTCGGTGGGCGTGGTGATGGCCTCGTCGAAGGCATTGGTGTGCAGGCTGTTGCAGTTGTCGAACAGCGCGTAGAGGGCCTGCAGGGTCGTGCGGATGTCGTTGAAGCTGATCTCCTGGGCGTGCAGGCTGCGCCCGGAAGTCTGGATGTGGTACTTCAGCATCTGGCTGCGGCGGCTCGCACCGTAGCGCTCGCGCATGGCACGCGCCCAGATGCGCCGTGCCACCCGCCCGATCACCGCGTACTCCGGGTCCATGCCGTTGGAGAAGAAGAACGACAGGTTCGGCGCGAAGTCGTCGATCTCCATGCCGCGGGCCAGGTAGTACTCGACGATGGTGAAGCCGTTCGCCAGCGTAAAGGCCAGCTGGCTGATGGGGTTCGCGCCGGCTTCGGCGATGTGATACCCGCTGATGGAGACGCTGTAGTAATTGCGGACGTTGTGGTCGATGAAGTACTGCTGGACGTCGCCCATCATCTTCATGGCGAACTCGGTGGAGAAGATGCAGGTGTTCTGGGCCTGATCCTCCTTCAGGATGTCCGCCTGCACCGTGCCGCGCACGGTGGCCAGCGTCTCCGCCCTGATGCGCTCGTAGGTCTCGGCGTCCACCATCTGGTCGCCCGGGATGCCGAGCAGCCCGAGTCCCAGGCCGTCGCTGCCTTCCGGCAGTTCGCCGCGATACTCCGGCCGCTCCTTGCCCTCGAACCAGACGTCGATGGTCTTCTGCGCGGCCTCCCACTGCCCGGTCTCGCGCAGATGCTTCTCCACCTGCTGGTCGATGGCCGTGTTCATGAAGAAAGCCAGGATCATCGGCGCCGGGCCGTTGATGGTCATGGAGACCGAGGTGGACGGGTCGCACAGATCGAAGCCCGAGTAGAGCTTCTTCATGTCGTCCACCGTGGCTATCGACACGCCGGAGTTGCCCACCTTGCCGTAGATGTCCGGCCGCTCGTGCGGGTCCTCGCCGTACAGGGTGACCGAGTCGAAGGCCGTGGACAGCCGCGCCGCGTCGTGGCCGCGGGAGAGGTAATGAAAGCGGCGGTTGGTGCGCTCCGGCGTGCCCTCGCCGGCGAACATGCGGATGGGGTCTTCCCCGCTGCGCCGGTAGGGATACACGCCGCCGGTGTAGGGATAGGAGCCCGGCAGGTTCTCTTTCATGAGGAAGGCCAGCAGCTCGCCCCAGTCCCGGTACTTCGGCGGCGCGATCTTCGGGATCGGCTGGTGGCTGAGACTCTCGCGGTAATTATCGCCGGTGACCTCCTTGCCGCGCACCGTGTAGCTGTAGCGCTCGGCGCGCACGCCCTCGTAGCGCTCGGGCCATTCCTGCAGCAGTTCGACGGCCTCCCCGTCCAGCTCCTGCACGGCCTCCTGGTAGCGCTGGCGCAGCACCAGCAGGGAGCGGTCCTCGTCGGCGGTGAGGGCCTCGCGGGGATAGGGCGCCAGCGCTTCGGGCAGCTCCGCATCCTCCAGCGCCCGCAGCGCCTCGTACATCTGCTGCGCCCGGCTGGCGGCCTCCGCCCGGGCGGCGATGCGCTCGTTGATGTCCCGGCCCTGCTCGCTGATCTCGGCGAGGTACCGCACCCGGGAGCCGGGGATCATGGCGGTGGCCTTCGGCTCTTTCTCCGGCACGTCCATGTCCGGCGTCCAGCGCGCAGCGTCCAGTTCCAGCTTCTCCACCAGGTTTGCGCACAGGTTGACGAACATCCACGAGACGCCCGGGTCGTTGAACTGGCTGGCGATGGTGGGATAGACCGGCACCTCGTCGTCGGAGGCCTGGAACTTCAGGTGATTGCGCTTCCACTGCTTGCGGATGTCCCTGAGGGCATCCTCGGCGCCCCGCTTGTCGAACTTGTTCAGCACGGTGAGATCGGCGAAGTCCAGCATGTCGATCTTCTCGAGCTGGCTGGCCGCGCCGTAGTCGGAGGTCATCACGTACACCGAGTAGTCCACCAGGTCGACGATCTCGCTGTCGCTCTGGCCGATGCCGGCAGTCTCCACGATGACGAGATCGTTACCCATGGACTTCAGGAAGGCGATGGCGTCGCCCAGCATCTCGCTGGTGGCCAGATGCTGGCGCCGCGTGGCCATGGAGCGCATGTAGATCCGCTCGGCGCGCAGGCTGTTCATGCGGATGCGATCGCCCAGCAGGGCCCCGCCCGTCCGCCGGCGGGTGGGATCAACGGCCAGCACCGCGATACGCATGTCCGGGAAGGACTGCAGGAAGCGGTTCAGCAGCTCGTCCGTGACGCTGGACTTGCCGGCGCCGCCGGTGCCGGTGACGCCGACGACGGGTACACGGCCGGCGCGCATCTGCCAGGCCTTGCGGAGCGTGGCGAGTTCCTCGTCGCTGAACGCGCCCTCCTCGAGGGCCGAGATCATCGCCGCGACGGCCGTAATGTCGTCGGGGTCGGGCTCGCCGGGCTGCACCGTCGGACGGCGAGCCGCCATCGTACGGCGGATGAGGTCCTCGATCATCTCGTCCAGGCCCATCTTCATGCCGTCGTTGGGGTGGTAGATGCGCTCGACGCCGTAGTCCATCAGCTCGCGGATCTCGTCCAGGGTGATGGTGCCGCCGCCGCCGCCGAAGATGCGGATGTGCTCCGCGCCGGCCTCGCGCAGCATGTCGACCATGTAGCGGAAGTACTCGACGTGGCCGCCCTGGTAGGAGCTGATGGCGATGCCGTCGGCGTCTTCCTGCAGGGCCGCACGCACCACGTCGGCCACGCTGCGGTTGTGTCCGAGATGGATTACCTCCGCGCCCTTGGACTGGATCAGTCTCCGCATGATATTGATAGCCGCGTCGTGGCCGTCGAACAGCGAGGCGGCGGTGACGAAACGGAGCGGCGCCGTCTCGGCATTGCGTGAGACGCGGGGCAGATCGCTGGCTGCGGTACTCATGAACGAGTCCTCGTGGTTCGGCCTCCGGACGCTCGGCTGCCGGCCGGAGACCGGCTGAAAATTTAATGTGGATTAAAATACCGTCGCGGACGGTGCAATACAAGCACGCGCCGCAGGCCCGTACAGACTTAATTTAATGTTTTCTGGAGCAATTTCCTGACAGGGAGGGGAGCATGCCGACCTTGAATCTGGCCGACATCAGCCGTGTGCACGCACGGGAGAATCCGCAGGGCGAGGCCCTGATCTTCAACGGCGGGGTCACCACCTACGCCGAACTCGACGAACGGGTGAACCGGGTGGCGAACGGGCTGGCCGCCGAGGGGCTGCCGATCCAGACCCGTGTGGGCTATCTCTCCAAGAACGCGCCGGACTACTTCGAGCTCGTCCTCGGTTGCGCAAAATCCCGCAACGTGATGGTCGCCGTCAACACCCGGCTGGCCGCGCCCGAGGTGAAATACATCCTGGAGGATGCCGATACGCAGATCCTGTTCGTCGGCACGGAGTTCTACCCGATGATCGAGGCGCTGG
>CAYQZN010000297.1:0-3508 GCA_964421805.1 uncultured Woeseiaceae bacterium | reverse complement strand
CCACCCGGATGACGCCGCCCGCCTCCATCAGGCCCAGCGCCCGCACCACTTCCAGTGCGTAATTGTGGCCGTTCCAGACGAAGATGCGCCGCTGCCCGAGTTCCCGGGCGATCATCGCCGGCGCCACGCCCTCCACGGTGAACGCCACCGTCGGCAGGCGCCGCGAGTACGCGTCCGGATCGGTGATGCCGTGCACGGTGATGCCGGGCAGCGCCTGGAGGCCGTCGATGAGATAGCGGGACAGCGTCTCCTCATAATCGAGCAGCCAGGCAAGCGCCGTATGCACGTGCAGGGCGCGGCCGCTCATGCCGGGGAAGCGCCCGGCGTAGTCGGCGGCCCATGCCTCGCCCAGAGATGCGAAGTAATCCACCGCGGCGGCCGTCCCGGCCATGCCCTCGTGGCTCTGGGTGCCCGTCTCGAAGCGGCCAGGGATGGTGTTCGGCGCCGGCCGCACCTTGTAAGGCTCCAGCGATTCCAGCAACTCACCCCGACCCCAGAGGATGCCCTGGTGGGGGCCGAAGAACTTGTAGGCGGAGCAGGCGAGGAAATCGCAGCCGAGCGCCTGCACGTCGGTGGGCACGTGGGGCGCGGACTGCACCGCGTCCACGAAGGTCCAGGCACCGGCCTCTCGGGCCTTCGCGGCGATGGCGGCGACGTCGTTCACCGTGCCCAGCAGGTTACTGGCGCCCGCCACGCAGACCAGCCGTGTGCGCTCGCCCAGCAGGCGGTCGAGTTCGGCCAGGTCGAATTCGAAGGTCTCCGTATCGAAGGGCAGCCACTTCAGCTCCAGACCGTGGTCCCGCGCCATCATCACCCAGGGCCAGATGTTGGCGTCGTGGTCCATCTGCGTGACGATCACCTCGTCGCCCGGCGATAACGCCGCGGCGATGGAGCGGGAGAGATGGAAGGTGAGGGTCGTCATGTTCTGGCCGAACACGATTTCGTGGGCCGATGGCGCGTTCAGGAAGTCCGCCATGGCCTGGTGGGCGTCGGCGACGATCTCGTCGGCCAGCCGGGAACTCTCGAAGGGCCCGCCCAGGTTGGCATTGGCCTCCAGCAGGCAGTGACTCATGCGCTCGACGACCGCCGCGGGAACCTGCGTACCCGCCGGGTTGTCCAGGTAGATGCGCCCGCCGATGTCCCCGTCCAGGGCCAGGGCGGGGAAGCGCTCGCGGATCTTCTCTAGGGGGTAGTCCTGTACGGGCATGGGGCCTCCGGGGTCACGAGGGCCGCATGATGAAGGGCCGGACCCGCCGCGGCAAGCCGCCGCCTTCGGCTAATGCCTATGCAGGCGGTCGCGGCGTTCGGGTACGGTTAGCCTCGGACCGGGGAGCGAGCCTCTTACCATAATCGTTGTGGTTCAATGACATGAAGCCGCCACGCGGCGGTATTGGGATTCAGGAATATCGGCATGCAGCCAATCAAGTTCGACGAGGCGCTGATCAGGCGTTACGGGGGCCGCGGGCCCCGCTACACCTCCTACCCCACGGCGGTGCAGTTCCACGAGTTCGACGAGGCACAGTACAAGCGCCAGTGCGTCCTCAGCAACGAGCGCAACGACGGACCCTTGTCGCTGTACCTGCACATCCCCTATTGCCACACGCTCTGCTATTACTGCGGTTGCAACAAGGTGGTGACCCGCAACCGGGACCGGGCCACGGAGTACCTCGGCCACCTGTTCCGCGAGGTGGAACTCCAGTCCGCCCTGTTCGACGACGATCGGCTGGTGGAACAGTTGCACCTCGGCGGCGGCACGCCCACCTATCTCAGCGAGGAACAGCTCTCCTCGGTCATGGCCAAGCTGGGCGAGCACTTCCGCCTGCGCGGCGACGGCCAGCAGGAGTTTTCCATCGAGATCGACCCGCGCAGCATCCAGCCGGGCATGGTGGCCGCGCTGGCCGGCATGGGCTTCAACCGGCTCAGCATGGGCGTGCAGGACTTCGACCCGGAGGTGCAGAAGGCGGTCAACCGCATCCAGCCGCCGGAGGAAACACTGCCGCTCATTCAACAGGCGCGGGACGCCGGCTTCCGCTCGGTTTCCATCGACCTCATCTACGGCCTGCCCATGCAGACCCCGGAGCGCTTCGACCGCACGCTGGACACGGTGCTGGAGGCGCAGCCGGATCGCATCTCGGTCTACAGCTACGCCCATCTGCCGCAGATGTTCCGGGCCCAGCGCCTCATCCGCCAGGAGGATCTGCCCAGCGACGACGTGAAGCTGGCGCTGCTCGGCCACACCATCCAGCGGCTCGGCGGCGAAGGCTACGAGTACATCGGCATGGACCACTTCGCCCGCAAGGACGACGAACTCGCCATCGCGCGGGAGAACGGCACCATGCAGCGGAACTTCCAGGGCTATTCCACCCATGCGGACACCGAGCTCATCGCCCTGGGCGCGAGCTCGATCGGCCGCGTCGCCGATTGCTACAGCCAGCACACGCGGCACGACCACGACTACGCGCGGAGCATCGAGGAAGGGCATCTGCCCGTCGAGCGCGGCCTCATCATGAGCGACGAGGACAAGCTCCGCGGCAAGGTCATCCAATCCCTCATGTGCCGGGACCGGCTGATCTTCAGCGATATCGAGGAGCGCTTCGACATCGACTTCCGCAGCCGCTTCGCCGACGAGCTGGCCGACCTGGCGCCCTTGCAGGAAGACGGCCTGGTAGAAGTGGACGATGCTTCCATCCGCGTGACGCCCACCGGCCGGCTGCTGCTGCGCGCCATCGCGATGGTGTTCGACGGCTACCTGCGGGCGCAGGCCGAACCCCAGCGTTACTCCAAGATCATCTAGACGGATTGATTGGAGCCGGACCCGTCGGCATGCCGGGGGGTCCGCCGGCGGACCAACGCGCCTCTTAGCGCCGTCGGACGACCATCACCTCGTAGCGTCCGCTCGGGCCGATGTACCAGGACGTCAGCGTGCTCGTGAGGCTGACCACCAGGGAGCCGAACAGGGCGGCCCAGAAGCCCGATACTGCGAAGTCGGCCAGCAGCCACGCGACCAGGCCGAACATCATTGCGTTCACCACGAACAGGAACAGCCCGAGCGTGACGATGGTGAGGGGCAGCGTCGCCACGATGGCGATGGGTCGCACCAGCGCGTTCGCGACACCCAGCAGGATGGCCGCAAGGATGAACGTCCCCACGCCGCTGATGTGCACGCCCGGGACGATAGCGGCGGCCAGCCAGAGGCCGAACACGTTGATCAGGAGTCGGACCAGGAGTCCGGGCATCGCTCTCTCCTCCGTCAGGCTCAGTAGATCGGCGCGTACTGGTACTCGGGGTACTCGTAGCGCGGCACGACGACATCGTAATGGGGCTGCAGGAACGCGACCAGGTTGATGAGCTGGCGCACGGTCATGCGGTCGTTGAAGGCGGGCATCAGCGACTTGCCCTCGTCGGAGACCTCTTCCTCCGGGTACCAGCGGACCAGTTTGTGGGAGGGATTGATGATGGAGGTCACGAGCTCGCCGTAGGTCTTCACCCGGGTCACCTCGCCGCCGAG
>CAYQZN010000296.1:0-3520 GCA_964421805.1 uncultured Woeseiaceae bacterium | reverse complement strand
GCGGCATCATCGCCAATCCCAACTGCTCCACCATGCAGATGCTGGTGGCGCTGAAACCCATCCACGACCGGGCCCGTATCCTGCGCATCAACGTGGCCACTTACCAGGCGGTCTCCGGCGCCGGGCGCAGTGCCGTCGAGAAACTGGCGAAGGACTCCGCAGCCATGCTGGGCGGCAATCCGCCGGACGAGGAAGGGCCGGAGAAGCGGGTGGCGTTCAACGCCCTGCCCCACATCGACGTCTTCCTGGATAACGGCTACACCAAGGAAGAGATGAAGATGCTGTGGGAGACCCGCAAGATATTCGACGACGACACCATCGAGGTGAATCCCACGGCGGTGCGGGTGCCCGTCTTCTACGGCCACTCCGAGGCCGTGCACATCGAGACCGAGGTGAAGCTGAGCGCGGACGACGTGCGTGGGCTGCTGGCGGATGCGCCGGGTGTGCAGGTGCTGGACGGACACGAGACCGGCGCCTATCCCACCGCCCTCACGGAGGGCGCGGGCACCGACGATGTCTACGTCGGGCGCATCCGCGAGGACATCAGTCACCCCTCGGGTATCGACCTCTGGGTGGTGGCGGACAACACACGTAAGGGCGCGGCGCTAAATAGCGTGCAAATAGCTGAAATATTGGTCAAAAATTATTTATAGGCTATAGTTGGCCACGGATTAATGTTAAACGAGCTTGCTAATCTGACCCCGCAGCCTGCCCGCGTTGCACGGCTGCGGGTCAGTTTTATGAGCCGGAGAAGACTTATGCTCGGAAGACTCGCTGGCGCCACGCTGATTCTGCTCCTGGCGTGGTCGGGGACGGCTCAGGCCCTGGGCCTCGGTGACATCAGGCTCGAGTCGGCGCTGAACGAGCCTTTCCGGGCCGAGGTCGAACTCCTGTCGGCGACGCCGGAAGAACTCGAGGGCCTCACCGTCCAGCTGGCGCCGACCGAGACCTTCCGGCGCTACGGCATCGACCGGCCCTCGTTCCTGAGCGGATTCCGCTTCGAGATCCGGCAGCTCCCCGGCGGCCGCGGCGTGGTCCGGATCACTTCCCGCGAGCCCGTCACCGAGCCGTTCGTGACCTTCCTGGCCGAGGCGGTCTGGCCGCGGGGCCGACTGCTGCGCGAGTACACCGTTCTGCTGGACCCGCCGACCTTCGCGAGCGAGGAGACGGCGGAACGGCCCGCGCCCGTGCGGGCGCCGGCGGCGCCGGCCGAGCGCAGCCCGGATGCGGGCAGCATCCGGCGTGCACCGGAGCCCCGGCAGACCGCGGCCGGGCTCGATGCCGGCGACACCTACCGGGTGCCGCGCAACGAGACGCTGTGGGGCATCGCCCAGCGGGTGCGGCCGAGCGGCCTGACCATCAACCAGGTCATGGTGGCGCTGTACGAGAACAACCCCGAAGCCTTCGACGGCAACATCAACCGGCTGCGCGAGGGCGCCGTCCTGCGTATCCCGTCCGAAGACGCGATGTACGGCATCAACCGCTCCGAGGCGGTGGCCGAGGTCAGCCGGCAGAACCAGGCCTGGCAGGGCGGCGAGTCCGGCAGCCTGCGCCTGGTGCCCCCCGACGAGGCGCCGGAGACGGCGGCCGCCCCGACGCCGGGCACGGCTGCCGGGACGCCGGGTGCCGGGACCGCGGGCGGCACCGGCCCGGCCGAGGCCGAGCGGCTGCGCCGGCTCGAGGCGGAGCTGGCCGAGCGCGAGCGCCTGCTGACCATCAAGGATCAGGAACTGGCTCAGCTGCGCCAGCAGCTGGCGAGCCGCGAGGACGCCGCGCAGACACCGCCGGCGGCGGCCGGGGACGAGGCGGTCACGGCGGCGCCGGGTGTCGATCTGGAGGCCGAGGGCGAGGCGGCTGCGGACGCCGGCGGCGGCGAGATCTTCGCCGAGGCCGAGCCCGAGCCCGATCTCGAGGGCGAGCCCGGAACCACTACGGAAACCGACCAGACGGCGGCGGAGGACGAGCAGCCGGCTGCACAGGAGGCGGCACCGGCGCGCACGACGCCGGCCGTCGTGACGACCGGCCGCGAGGACGAGGGCGGCATCATGGGGCTGCTGGGCGGCCTGCTCAGCAGCATCTGGACCTACGTGGGGCTGGGCGTCGTCGTCATCGCTCTGCTGCTGCTGGTGCTCGCACGGCGCCGCGGCGGCGAGGTCGAGGACAGCACCGGCACCTGGGAGGCGCTGGACGACGACTTCGAGGACGAAGAGGAGCGCGAGGCCACCGAGCGCCTGCGCGCGCTCGCCAGCGACGACGACTCCATCCTGGTGGTGGAGAAAGAGGAAGAGCCCTCGGGCACCGGCGCCGCAGCGGCGGCAGCAGGCGCAGGCGCCGCAGCAGCGGCGGCGGGCGCGGCGGCCAGGGCCGACGAGCAGCCGGATACCGGTGCGAGCGGCTCCTATTCGCTGGAGGACACCTTCAGCAGCGAGACGGCGATCAACCTGGACCAGTCCGACCCGCTGGCCGAGGCCGACTTCCACATGGCGTACGGACTCTACGACCAGGCGGCGGACCTGATGCGCAACGCCATCGCGGCGGACCCGGACCGCGCGGATCTCAAGGCCAAGCTCGCCGAGGTCTACTTCGTCTGGGGCAATAAGGACGCATTCGTGGACGCGGCCGAGAATCTGCACGACGCCCTCGGCGGCGAGGCCGGCGAGAAGGATTCCGACTGGGACAAGATCGTGATCATGGGCCAGCAGATCGCACCGGACCACGAGTTGTTCGCGGGCGCCGCCGCGGCCGGTGGCGGCGACGTCGACCTCTCCTTCGACGAGGAGAGCGGCGTGGGCACGCTGGACGTGGACTTCGGCGCCGACGAGGAAGGCGGCGTCGATCTGGCCTTCGGCGACGAGGACAGCGGCGAGGCCGACCTGGAGGGCACCTCCGGCGGCCTGGATTTCGTGCTCGACGAGACCGGCGAGCGCACCGGCACCAACGAGATGCTTCTGGATCCGGCGGATCTGGCCGAGACGGGCGAGTATGGCGAGTATGGCGCGTCGGACGACAGCGCCGGCGGCGAGGAGCCCACCCAGGAATCGCCGACGCTGGAGACCCCTTACGACGAGGACACCCAGGAGTCGCCGACTCTGGAGACGCCGTTCGAGGAAGAGGACACGCGGGAGTCGCCGACGGTGGAGACGCCGGCCGGCGCTTCTGCCGACGAGGCGGCGGACGACGAGATCACCCAGGAGACCCCGACCATCGAGACCTGGGGCCTGGGAGAGGGCCTGGGAGAGGGCCTGGGAGAGGACGAGACCACCGAGCTGCCGGCAGCCAGCGACGAAGAGCAGCGGCGCTCCGAGCAGACGGCCGAGATCGACCTGGACGACCTGGGACTGGATCTGGACGGCCTGGAGGAGTCCGGCGAGCGTTCGGCCACCGTGCTGCAGTTCCAGGACGACGTCGACGAGTCCGACGACGACCTGCTGGACCGTACCGGCGAGACCCAGGTGCTCGGCGACGACGACGCGACGATGCTCGCACCGGGCGCTGCCGGCGCCGACGAGCCCATTGGCCA
>CAYQZN010000295.1:0-3550 GCA_964421805.1 uncultured Woeseiaceae bacterium | reverse complement strand
TGGAATTAATTGACCGTACCTGTTGGCAGTCCTATATTCCGCGCCATGCTCGGCGCCACTCAACAGAAGATTCTTGACGCTCTTTATAGCCTTATGAGGCAGGTGGCTAGAATCCTTCTGCGATCAGGTATTGGATATCGAGAGTTTGCTGAGATAGCAAAAACCGCTTTCGTCGATGTTTCGACAACTGATTACGGTTTACGCGGTCGTCCCACCAATATTTCCCGTGTAGCTGTGATGACGGGGCTCACCCGGAAAGAGATCAGGCGTATTCGTTCGAAGATAGACGGAGCGGAAGCGAGCAAGGTTTATCGTACTGTTCCTGCTTCAGATGTACTGCATTTTTGGCATACAGATCCGATTTTTCTTGACGAAGAGGGGCAGCCCGCCGCGCTTGATTTCGATGATCACGAAAATTCCTTTGCTGTCCTTGTAAAAAAGTATGGGGGAGATATTCCCCCTGGGGCTATGCGGACAGAACTGAAGAGGGTTGGCGCTGTAAGCGAAGATGATGACGGACGTCTCAGCGCGCTAAAACGAAGTTTCTCTCTTCCGACATCGTCAGAGAAAATCGCAGAGGGATTGGTCGGATTGAGCGCCTTGGGACAGACGATCGCTCACAACGCTGATTCGTTGGATAGAGGTGTTGGCACCTATGTCCAGAGGACGGTCGAAACCAAGCGAATTAGCGCTGAAGATGCCAAACGGCTTCGGCGTATACTCACCAGTCGCTTGATCGAATTCTCGGAATCCATCGATGACCTTTTTGGTGCGTATGAAGCGCTTCACGAGAGCGAGGCAGATAACTCCAATGAAGTAATCGGAGTTGGGCTCTACTATTTCCAAGGAGATTGAGAACCGCTGTCCAATGAACTTCTTCGCTCCACCCGCGTTCAGAGCAGTTGCGCAGAATTAGACTTCTCGCAGCTTAATTCGCACTAAAGTCCTACCCTGTCGGCTTCTCGCCGTTCCGCTTCTTAGTGCGACTGCACAAAGAACCGGCCGCGCACCCGCGATCTCCTTAAATCTCCTCACGCAGCGACGCAACAGATCTAGTGTCAGCTCTGATTGACATAAAATCAGCGAGTTATGTGAACTCGAACGACTGACTGGACTGTCGGTTGGCTCCCCATATTGGCTGTACGAGGTCAATTCTGGGAAAAATTTGTCAATTTCTCTCCAAAATAGGAGAATTATGTCGCAAAGCGGCTATCGCCTTTTACATCTTCTCGCTTGTATTTGAAATAATTAGAAACTATGTTAATAAGCCAGAAAATACGAAGTTCCATCAGATGAGCGCGGAGGACGTGGCCGCTGCTGGATCGCCGGAGATTAGAGATAGCCTGCGAAAGGCTTTTCGGCGCTTGCTCAACCCACTGGTCAGGATTCTGCTTCGCAGTGGGATGGTGGCTAAGGACTTAGAGGAGATTGTCAGACAAGTCTTCGTAGATGTTGCTTCGTCAGAAGAGTTCGCCATTGAAGGCCGATCTCGAGTGAGCAACACACGACTGGCAATTCTCACCGGGCTCACTCGTAAGGAGATCGCGCGACTGAGGAGGGGAGAGTCATTCCAGAGAGACTTTAGCAATATGTCCCGTGTTGCCCGGGTGTTGAACGAGTGGCAACGAAATGCACGTTACACCGGAGCCTATGGGGTTCCTCTTGAGTTGCCCTTCGATGCTGATATAGACGAGCCGAGTTTCACGGAGCTAGTCAAACTCTACAGTGGGGACATGTTGCCGAGGGCAATGCTGGATGAACTCTTACGGATTGATGCTGTTAAGCAGTTTGACGATGGCACGCTGAAGCTGCAGAGCTCTACGTATCTTCCATCGCCGATGGATGAAGCCAGCATTGAACATTTAGGCACGGTGATACAAAGGATCGCGGATACGCTTAATCACAATAACGACGAACGATACGCGGCAACGAAAAGAGTGGAGCGGCTTGTGTATTCCGACCAAGGATTTCCGGAGTCGAAGTACCCAGATTTTCAGAGATTAGTACGAGATAGGTCGGCGGAGTTCTTAGAAGCAATCAATTCTTGGATCGTTGCCAACGAACTTTCGGAGAATGCTCCTGATACACCAGCTATAAGAGCGGCGCGACGAGGAATCAAGCGAGTGTATGCCGGAATCGGCGTGTATCAGTTTTTGGATGAAGCGGGCACTGAGAGCGAAGAAGACAAGAAATAGAAACCCACTCGAGAAGGCTAGGACGCCTGGTTGATTGGGACTAGAGGCAGCAGGAGCGAGCTGTCAGAGCGAAAACTTAGGAGAAGTACAATGAGGATGACTTGGGGCATTGCGTTTGCCGTTGTGCTGGGGTTTGCGGCCTCGCAAGTGACTGCCGAGCAGGCCACGTCTTCGACGCATGCAATTAGCGTTGGAAGTGGGGCCAAGGCAATCGCTGTGGGTAGCGGGTCCAAAGCTATCCAAGTAGGAAGCGGTGTGAACGCTATTGCTGTCGGTAGTGGGGCACACGCGATTCAGGTTGGTAGCGGCGTAGACGCTATTGCCGTTGGCAGTGGAGTGCACGCTATCCAAGTCGGCAGCGGCGCGCATGCTATCCAAGTCGGTAGCGGCGTACATGCTATTGCCGTTGGCAGTGGAGTGCACGCTATCCAGGTCGGCAGCGGCGCGCATGCTATCCAAGTCGGTAGCGGCGTACATGCTATTGCCGTTGGCAGTGGAGTGCACGCCATCCAGGTCGGCAGCGGTGCGCATGCTATCCAAGTTGGTAGCGGCGTAGACGCTATTGCCGTCGGCAGTGGACTGCACGCGATTCAAGTGGGTAGTGGCGCTCACGCTATCCAGGTCGGCAGTGGCGTGGACGCTATTGCTGTTGGCAGTGGAGTGCATGCGATCCAGGTGGGTAGTGGCGCTCACGCTATCCAGGTCGGCAGTGGCGTCGACGCTATTGCTGTCGGCAGTGGATTGCACGCGATTCAGGTGGGTAGCGGCGCTCATGCTATCCAGGTCGGCAGTGGGACTCGTGCTATTCAGGTTGGCAGCGGAATTCAAGCGATCCAAGTCGGTAGTGGCGTGTTTGCTATCCAGGTTGGCAGTGGTGTCGACGCGATTGCAGTCGGTAGTGGTGTGAAGGACGTAGATGCATCCTCCCTAATTGAGCTTCTCGCGCCCGTAGACGCAGTGACGGGCAGTCAGACTATTCAGGTACTTGGCCGTACAGTGGATTTAAGTAGCTTGCCTGCGAATGCAGCTGGCCTCTTTTCCGCAGGGAACATGACGTATTTCCAAGGCGTGGTTGGTGATAACGGCACGTTTACGGCATTGACCGCGCTTGTCTACCCGGAGGCTCATGTTCCTGGTTCCACGGAGGTCTTGGTAGCCGGGCCTGTCCAGTCTGTTGATCAGACGACTGGTACTGCAGTGATTGGGGGATTTAGTGTGGACATGACGCAGTCACTGGGGCAGGCGAATCTTTCGACTATTTCGGCCGGCAGTCGGTTAGCAGCGTATGGCAGCGCTTTTCCTGCGACCAACGTGTCGGTTTTTGCAAGCGCTCTCAGCGAACTTAAATAAAAAAA
>CAYQZN010000294.1:0-3569 GCA_964421805.1 uncultured Woeseiaceae bacterium | reverse complement strand
AGATCGACGAGCACGTGCGGGTGGAGGACATCGTCCGCCTGACGGCGGTCTACGAGCGCATCCTGGAGCGTCTGCTGGCCGGCTGAGCCCTCAGCCGGCGCCGCGGCGCGCGGGCAGCCTGAAGTTCGCGATGACCCCGAACAGGCCCAGGATGGTCAGGCAGATCAGCACCCAGGCGGGCATGCTGAGTCCGAGGAACGACCACTTCAGCTCGGCACATGCCCCGGAACCGGTCAGCACCTCGCGGATGACCTCGGTCAGGGGCACCGTGTTCATCAGGTAATCCAGGCCGGCCCCGCAGGCAGGCACCTCGTCGGCGGGCAGATTCTGCACCCGGACATGGCGCCCCGCGATGCCGGCGCCCGCGGCGGCGGCCGCGAAGATCAGCACGCCGTAGACCCGGGCGCCCCAGCCCGCCGGATTGTGCAGGAATGCGAGCAGGAAGACCGCGCCCAGCCCGATCGTGGCCACCCGCTGGAAGACGCACAGCGGACAGGGCTCCAGCAGGAGCACGTACTCCGAATACAGGGCGAATCCCATCATCGCCACGCAGGCGAGCAGGCCCGCGAGATTGGCATAGCGGCGCGTCATGAGATCCGTGGCGGTCATGCTGACGGGGGCGGGTTGGCGGTCAGGCGGGCTGCTGCTCGTCCAGGGCGTCGATATCCGTATGCCGGATGTCCTTGCCGTGGACCATGTAGATCACGTATTCGCAGATGTTCTTTGCGTGGTCGCCGATGCGCTCCAGCGCCCGGGCCGCCCACGTGACGTTCATCACCCGCTTGATGCTGCGCGGGTCCTCCATCATGAAGGTCATGCACTGGCGCTGGATGCTCTCGTACTCCTCGTCCACCATCTCGTCGTCCTTCACCACCGCCAGCGAGGCCTGCACATCCAGCCGGGCGAAGGCGTCCATGGCCTGGCGCACCATGCGGCTCACCTGCCCGCCCAGGTTCTTCAGCTCCCGGTAGGAGCCGGCCGGACGGTCCATCTCGGCGAGCTTGGAGGCGAGAAAGCCGATCTTCTCGGCCTCGTCGCCGATGCGCTCGAGATCCGTGATGGTCTTGATGATGGCGACGATGAGGCGCAGGTCACTCGCGGTGGGCGCGCGGGTGGCGAGGATGCGGCTGCATTCCTCGTCGATGCTCACCTCGAGATGATTGACCTTGTAGTCGTCATAGGCCACCTGCAGCCCCAGTTCGCTGTCGCCGCTGACCACGGCCTCGACCGCGCGCTCGAGCTGGGACTCCACCAGTCCGCCCATGGACAGGACGTTGTTGCGTAACGCCTCCAGGTCCTTGTTGAACCGGCGTGATATGTGATGGGTCAGATCCGTCGTCTGCATGCGTTGCGTCCTCTCTCGAGCCGGCGCCATGAGCTATGGCAGAAACGTTTGCACGTCCGCAGCCGTGACTCGTTTACGCCCCGGAGTGTACCAGTTCTGCCATGCTCGTGGCGATAATTTGTAATTACTTCACTCATACAACGGCATTGCATTGTGCATACATTGCCATACACCATGGTCCTCGCCGAACCGGCCTAATCAGCCCGTTGCCGAGCGGTCGCCGCCGGCCGTCCCGCGCGGCATCGGGACGGCTTCGGCACGCACCAGCCGCGCGCCGGGGAAGCGGCACACGAAGCGGCTGCCCTCCCCCGGCCGGCTCTCCACCTCCAGGGTGGCGTCGTGACGGCCGAGCGCGTGCTTGACGATGGCCAGGCCGAGCCCGACGCCGCCGTCCTCCCGGCTCCGGCCCCGGTTCACCCGGAAGAAGCGCTCCGTCAGCCGGGGGATGTCGTGCTCCGCGATGCCGACGCCGGTATCCTCGACCGTGAGCGCGGCGCTCTCGCCATCGGACTGCCAGCTGAGCGTCACGCTGCCGTCCGCCGGGGTGTAACGCAGGGCATTGGACAGGAGATTGGTGATGATCGAGCGGATCTCCACCGGATTGCCGTGCAGCTGCGCCCGCGACTCGAGCCGCAGCTCCACGGCCGGGCCGCCGTCCGGGCGATCCAGCTCGGCGACGGCCTCCCTGAGCAGCTCCGCGACGTCCACGCGGGCGTCGGTGCGCGCCTCGCTGCCCGACTCGAGCCGGGACAGCTCCAGCAGCGAGTCCAGTATTTCCTTCATGCGGGCCGCCTGGCGCTGCATCTCCGCGACGGGCCGCTGCCAGGAGGCCGGCAGTTCCGTGTCCTCGGACATGGCCTCCAGGTAGCCGCCGATCACGGTGAGCGGCGAGCGCAGCTCGTGGGAGGCATTCGCCACGAAGTCCCGGCGCATGCGCGCCACACGCGCCTGCTCCGTGACGTCGCGCACCAGCAGCAGCCGCTGCCCTTCGCCATAGGGCACGATGCGGCAGGTAAGCCAGCCGTCGTCGCTCAGCGGTGACGGGATGGTCACCGAACTCGAGTAGTCACCGGCCCTGAGATAGCTCACGAATGCCGGGTGCCGTATGAGATTGTCCACCCGCTGGCCCCGGTCGCGGCGGGGCCGCAGGCCGATCAGATACTCGGCAGCCGAGTTATAGCGGGTGATCTCGGAGTCCTCGTTCAGCACGATGCCGCCGTCGGGCATGGCGTTGGTGGAGGCGCGGATCTCCTTCAGCGTGCGGTGGTGGCGGCGCTTGTGCTTCTTGGCGCGCTGCTTCAGGTAGTCGATGCGGGCGAGCACCTGGGGCCAGATGCCCGTGCCGTCCGGCACGTGGATGCGGCTGCGGGTCCTGAGCGCACGCTCGAGGCGGAACAGCATGTTGAAGTGGACTCCGATCACGGCCAGCGCGCCGAGGAAGGCGCCCGGCAGCGCGTAACCGTACAGCCAGCCGATGCAGGCGCCGAGGCCGATGGCGCCGGCGGCCTTGAGCAACGCGTCGGTCCAGGCGGAGGGCATCAGGCGTCTCGCGAGGAGAACCGGTAGCCGGCTCCGCGCACGGTCTGGATATAGTGTTCTGCGTTACGCGACGACAGCGCCTTGCGCAGCCTGCGGATATGCACGTCCACGGTGCGTTCCTCGACGTAGACGTTGGCGCCCCAGACCCGGTCCAGCAGCTGGCCACGGCTGTATACCCGCTCCGGATGGGTCATCAGGAACTTCAGCAGCCGGTATTCCGTGGGGCCGAGCTGGACCTCCGCGCCGCCCACGCTCACCCGGTGTCCGGCCACGTCCAGTTCGAGCTCGCCGACGCTCACGATGTCGTCGCCGGCGGCACCGGAGCGGCGCAGCACCGCATTGATGCGGGCGATGAGCTCGCGGGACGAAAACGGCTTGGTAATGTAGTCGTCGGCGCCGCCTTCCAGTCCGCTCACCTTGTCCTGTTCCTCGGCCCGGGCCGTCAGCATGATGACGGCCAGGTCCTCGAAGGTGGAATCCCGTTTCAGCGAGCGCGTCAGCTCGAGTCCGCTCATGTCCGGCAGCATCCAGTCGATAATGGCCAGGTCCGGCCGATGGTCGGCCAGCAGCTCCCGCGCCTGGCGGCAGTCGGCGGCCTCGTCCACCTCGAATCCGGCCCGCGAGAGATGAAACGCAATCATCTCCCGGATGGGGGCTTCGTCCTCGACTACCAGTATGCGGCGCG
>CAYQZN010000293.1:0-3606 GCA_964421805.1 uncultured Woeseiaceae bacterium | reverse complement strand
CGGCGTTGGCGGTCTGGTGGTCGTCCACCGCCGCCGGGAAGGGGATGAACACGGCCGGCAGCCCCGCCATCGCCACTTCGGAGACCGTCAGCGCACCGGCGCGGCAGACCACCAGGTCGGCCCAGGCATAGGCGGCCGCCATGTCCTCGATGAACGGAGCGATCTCGGCATCCACGCCCGCGATCTGATAGGCCTCCCGGGCGGCCTCCAGCGTCCGTTCCCCGGCCTGGTGGCGCACCTCCGGGCGGATGCCGGAGGGCAGCGCGGCGACGGCGAATGGCAGCAGGCGGTTCAGCGCCAGGGCGCCCTGGCTGCCGCCCAGCACCAGCAACCGCAGGGCGCCGGCGCGCCCGCGCAGGCGCTCGGCGGGCGGCGGCAGCGCGGCGATGTCGCGGCGCACCGGATTACCCACCGTCTGCGCCGGAATGCGGCTGGAAAAGCTGCCCGGGAAGGCTTGCAGCACAACCCGGGCTAAGCCAGCCAGAAGTCGGTTCGTCAGTCCTGGGACCGCGTTTTGTTCGTGGATGATCAGCGGCCGGCGCGTCAGCCACGCGGCGACGCCGCCGGGGCCGCTGACGAAGCCGCCCATGCCGAGCACCGCGGCAGGCCGCCGGCGTATCATCACGACGAGCGACTGCACCAGCGCGACGGCAAGGCGGAACGGCGCCAGCAGCCGGGTCACGAGCCCCTTGCCGCGCAGGCCGGAGATGCCGATCCACTCGATCTCGATGCCGGCTGCGGGCACCACCCGCGCCTCGAGCCCGCGGCGGGTGCCCAGCCACACCACCTCGCGGGCGCTTCCCCGCAGAGCATCCGCCACCGCCAGCGCCGGATAGACGTGGCCGCCGGTGCCGCCTGCCATGATCAGGATGGGCCGCGCGCTCACGACGAAGCCCTCTTGCGCCGCCGGCCGCGGCCGGTGCTGACCGGCGCGGCCGTCAGTTCGTGGCAGGCCCTGAGCACGAAGCCGATGCCGGCGAGCGTGACGATGAGGCTGCTGCGGCCGTAGCTCACCAGCGGCAGCGGCAGCCCCTTGGTCGGCAGCAGGCCCATGTTCACGCCGATGTTGATGAACGCCTGCAGGCCCAGCCAGATGCCGAAGCCGAATACCGCGTAGGCCTGGAACCAGTGCCCGGCCTCGGCGAGCTTCCTGGCGAGACCGAGGATGCGCCACACCAGCGCCAGGAACAGGCCGATCATCACCAGCGCGCCCAGCAGCCCGAACTCCTCGGCGAACACCGCGAAGACGAAGTCCGTATGCGCCTCCGGCAGGTAGAACATCTTCTGTACGCTCGCCCCGAGGCCCACGCCGAACCATTCGCCCCGGCCGATGGCGATCAACGACTGGGTGAGCTGGAAGCCGCTGTCGTACGGATCCTCCCAGGGGTTCAGGAACGCGGTGAGGCGGCGCATGCGGTATGGCGAGGTGACGGCCAGGGTGGCCAGCGCGGCGACGGCCGCAGCGAAGAACACCAGGAAGTCGCGCATCCGCGCGCCGCCGATGAAAAGCATCGCGAGCGCCGTGGCGACCAGCACCGTGGCCGCGCCGAAGTCGGGCTCCGCGAGCAGCAGCACCGCGGCGAAGCTGATCACCACCATCGGCTTCAGGAAGCCGACGAAGTGGCTGCTGAGATCCTGGCCGCGGCGGACGATGTAGCCGGCCAGGTACAGGATGACCGCCAGCCGGGCGGGCTCGGACACCTGGATCGTGATACTGCCCACCCGCAGCCAGCGGGTGGAGCCGTTCACCGCGTGGCCAACGCCGGGAATCAGCACTACCGCAAGCAGGGCCAGCGCCAGCAGCACCAGCAGGAAGCCGCTGCGCTGCCAGAATGTCGTCGGCACGCACAGCATGAACACGGCGGCGCCGAGACCCACGCCGATGGCCAGCAGCTGACGCCAGACGAACGCGAAACTGCCGACCTCGCCGCCATCCGCCACCGCGATGGACGCCGAGGCGAGCACGACCAGGCCGCCGAGCAGCAGTGTGGACGTCAGCGCCACCAGCACCGGATCCAGCGATGGCTGCGGCATCAGGCGCACCGGGAACGGCAGGGCTGCGGAACTGGCGGCGCTCATGCTTCGAGCCCCTCCACCGCCACGCGGAACGCATCGCCCCGCGCACGGTAATCCGTGTACATGTCCAGGCTGGCGCAGGCGGGCGCCAGGACGACCGTATCTCCCCGCTCGGCGAGCGCCGCCGCCCGGGCCACGGCAGCCTCCATGTCGGCCGCCGTCTCCACCGGCCCCACCGGCCCCAGCGCCGCGGCCAGTCGCGGCGCGTCCCGGCCGATCAGCACGGCGGCGCGCAGCCGTCCGCGCAGCGCTTCGGCCAGCGCATCGAAGCGGGCGCCCTTGGCGTCGCCGCCGGCGATCAGTACCACGGGCGTCTCGATGCCCTGCACCGCGGCCACGGCCGCACCCACGTTGGTGCCCTTGGAATCGTTGATCCAGGTGACCCCGTCCCGCTCGGCGATGAACTCGCTGCGGTGGGGCAGACCGCGGAACTCGATGGCGGCGTCCACCATGGCGTCCATGTCGAGCGCCAGGGCCTCGCCGAGGGCCAGCGCGGCAAGGGTATTCAGCCAGTTGTGCCGGCCGCAGAGGTGCAGCGCGCCGGCCGGCAGCAGCTCTTCCTCGCCCCGCGTCAGCCACCACTCGCCGGCGGCCTTGCGCAGGCCGTACTGGCCCGCGGCCGGCGCGTCGTCGCCGAAGCTGATGCGCTGCTCCGGCAGCTCCACGTCCGCGGGCGGCGCCTCCCCCCGATTCGTCACGGCGATGTCCGCATCGCGGTAGATGCGGTACTTCGCCCGGGCGTAGGCGTCCATGGAGCCGTGCCAGTCCAGATGGTCGGCGCTCAGGTTCAGCACCGTCGCCACTCGCGCCGGCAGCCGGGCGGTGCGCTGCAGCTGGAAGCTGGACAGTTCCAGCACGTAGTAGTCCGGCCGGGGTTCGTCCAGCAGGTCCAGCGCCGGCGTGCCCAGGTTGCCGCCCGCCAGCGCCTTCACGCCGGCGCCCTCGCACAGGGCGGCCAGCAGGGAGACCACCGTGCTCTTGCCGTTGGAACCGGTCACCGCGGCGATGGGCGCCTCGGCCTCCTGCACGAACAGGTCGATGTCGGAGAGCACCGGCAGGCCCCGGGAACGGGCGGCCTGCAGCAGCGGCTCGGAGTCCCGGATGCCGGGGGAGACCACCAGCCGGTCCACGCCCTGCAGCAGCGCGGTGTCGAACGAGCCGGTGTGGATCTCGGCCCGGGGCAGCACCGAGCGCAGCACCTCGGTCCCGGCCGGCGCCGGGCGGCTGTCGGCGAAGCGCGCGGTGAGGCCCCGGCGGGCCAGCCAGCGTGCCACCGACTGTCCGGTGGCGCCCGCGCCGAGCACCAGCGTGGCCACGGCGCTGCCGCTGCCGCTGGCCTCGTCCCGCGCGTAGAGCGGTTTGCTGTCGGCGTAACCCATCATCGGATCTTCAGACTCGACAGGCCGATCAGGACCAGCACCACCGTGATGATCCAGAACCGGACGATGACTTTCGGCTCCGCCCATCCCTTCAGTTCGAAGTGATGGTGCAGCGGCGCCATGCGGAAGATGCGCCGGCCGGTGAGCTTGT
>CAYQZN010000292.1:0-3609 GCA_964421805.1 uncultured Woeseiaceae bacterium | reverse complement strand
TGCGGCTGGTGGAAGACGGCGAGGTGCCGATGTCCCGCATCGACGACGCCGTCACGCGAATCCTGCGCATGAAGCTGCGCCTCGGACTGTTCGAGCGGCCGTTCAGCTCCGATGCCTGCGCGGACACCGTGGGCTCCGAGGCCCACCGCGCAGTCGCCCGCCAGGCGGTGCGCGAGTCGCTGGTGCTGCTGAAGAACGAGGACGGCATACTGCCGCTGGCGAAAGACCGGAAGGTCATCGTCGCCGGCAGCCACGCCGATAACGTCGCCTACCAGAGCGGCGGCTGGACCAAGAAGTGGCAGGGCGCTCACGAGGATCTCTTCGGCCAGCCAGCCCGCCCGGTGGAGGGCGCCACCAGCATCATCGACGGCATCAGGAACGTGATCGGCGCCGAGCGGGTGATTGACGCCGGCCCCACCGGCGTCAGCGACGAAGCCGACGTGGCCATAGTGATCGTGGGCGAAGAGCCCTATGCCGAGGGCGTGGGCGACCGCAAGGCGGAAGAACTGGTGCTGACCGATGAGCAGCGCGAACTCATCCGCGCCTATCACGACCAGGGCACCAAAGTGGTCACGGTGCTCGTCTCCGGCCGCCCGCTGCTGGTGAACGAGGAACTCGAGCGCTCGGCCGCCTTCGTGGCCGCCTGGCTGCCGGGCTCGGAGGGCGAAGGCATCGCCGAGGTGCTGTTCGGCGACTATGGGTTCAGCGGCAGGCTGGGATTCTCCTGGCCGCGGGACGCGGGGCAGATTCCCGTCAACGTCGGGGATGCGGACTACGATCCGCTGTTCCCGTACGGCTTTGGCATTACCGGGAGCAGGCCGGTCCGATGACGGTTTTCCCTTATTGGATCGGCGGCGGATCGGAGGACATTGGTAGTTAACGAAGCAACGTTCTGATTTCGTCATGGCCGCTGGCCGCTGCATGAGACTACTTCCGGGCATCTGTGCTGCGGTGGGTTTCTCATTCGTCGGCAGCCCGGCCCCGGCCGACGAGGTTCGGGAGATGCTCGATACGGCCGGCTACCGGCCGTATGCCTCTCATGCAGCCGCCTTCGTCGAATCCCTGGACACCGCCACCATCGCCGTTCACCCGACCATGGTCCGCCGGGAGACGAGGACGGCCGTATCGTTCCGCTCTCAGGCCGAGATCATCGAGCAGCTGAACGCCGCCGGCATCAATGCGGTGCGCGGCGGCCGCCGCATCGATCTGGGTCCGCTCTTCGGTACCTCACAGTGGGAAATCTTCCAGACCGACATGGCGGAGGTCGCGGAGGCCGTCAGCGGGCAGCAGCCGCAGGCTCAATATTACCTGGTGCTGGAGTTCCTGCTGCCGGTGAGCGACGACTGGATATTCGGCATCGAGTGCTATGTGCTGGACCAGGACGGCAACAATGCGATGTCGTTCCTGCTGAACTCGTACCATCGCATCTTCCGGGAGGCCGGGCTGCAGGCGAGGGACAAGTCCGAGCAGGAGAGAGTGGCCATGGAGTCGAGGGCCACGGCCATCGCCGTCGAGGCGCTGCTGGCCAACATCGAGCGTGAGCGAGGCAAGGCGAGCCGCCTGGCCGCTTTCGCCGCAGCGGAGCACGAGACGGTGGTCTTCGACGACTTCGACACCCCGGTAGCAACGACGGCGGACTACGAGGGCATCCCGGTCGGCTTCGTCCCGTTTACCGACGGTGTCAGCACGGTCGGGTTCTCTACCACGGCGGAGCATCCGCCCCTCCCGGATGCCGCGGCGGACAACCGGGTGCTGCGGCTCGACTTCGACGTGGAGAACTGGGCGGCGTTCGCACACTTCTTCTTCTACGAGGGCGACGAGGCGACCTACTGGGTCCCCTACGACTGGCGCGCTTACGACGGCATCAGCTTCCGGCTGTATGGCCACGGCAGCGGCAATGGTCTGTTCGTGGACGTGATCGACAACCGCAATCCGCACGTGCCCGGGGATACCGCCGAGCGCTACGTCCACTATTTCGCGGACGACTTCGAGGGCTGGCGCACGATTGAGATTCCGTTCGAGGCGTTCATGCGCAAGGACAGCGGTCCCCATGCCCCGGACGACGGACTGGGCCTGGACGCGGTCCACGGCTGGGCCATCGGCGCCACGGCCACGGACGGGCCGGCGACCTGGTACGTGGACGATTTCGCGCTGGTTCGCATCGTACCGAGTACCCGCTCCGCGGCCGGGGCGGACGCCTATCCCATCAACGAGCGGCCGATGTACGGTCTCGTCGAGAAGACCGCCGAGCAGAAACGCGCCGACGAGGAGTACATCCGCATGATGACGGCGGACGGCCGCTCCCGCGAGGAAGCCGCCGACGTGGCGGCGAAGAACGCCTGGAACGTCTTCTACTCCGGCGACAAGGTGATGGCGATGCGCCGCCTCAACCAGGCCTGGCTGCTGGACCCGGACAACCCGCTCGCCCTGTGGGGCTTCGCCGTGATCTCCATCGACCGCGGCGACTGGGATGCGGCGCTGCGCTACTACCGCATGGCGATGGAGAACGACCCGGGCAATCCGCGCCTCGAGCGCGACTACGAACTCGCGCTGCGGCAGGTGGAGAAGGTCCCGGTGCCTGAAGCCCCCCTGTAGGAGGGGCTTCAGCCCCGACGGATCGCACCTGACGGCCCACGCCCTCGAATCGGGCCTGAAGGCCCTCCTACAGCTTCTCGTCGGGCCTGAAGGCCCTCCTACCCGGAGAGCATGGGGAATACTGCCGCCAGGGCCCAGGCGAAGGCGGTGGCGGTGGCGATGGCGCCGACGGCCGGATGGCCGGTTGCCCGGTAGATCCACCGGCTGAAGAAACCGTAGACGAGGAAATACAGCACGATCACGGCGGCGATGATCAGCAGGAAGAACAGGTCCTCGAACGACAGCGCGACGGCGATGCCGAGCGAGACGAGGAAACAGAAGCGGGTGAACAGGTGCCCGCCGCGGGCCGTTTGGGCACCGCGGGTGAGCCATTCGTCGGCGAGGAAGTAGGCGAGCGTGCCGGCCAGCATCAGGAACACCAGCGGCACGCGCGGCGGCGTGATGGCGAAGGAGGTCACGTACGTGTCGAGGAGCAGCGCGATCACGCCGGCGATATAGACGGTGGCGAGCAGAGTCGCCAGGACGAGCCTCGGCACACTGCTCTCCCCGCGAACGCCGGGTCCGTCCGCGCGCCGCACCCACAGCAGACACGCGGCCGTCACCAGCCCGTAGACCAGGAAGTGGATGGCGAGGTAACCGCCCACCAGCACGCCGAGGAAATCCGCCGGGAACCACCACAGCGACAGCGGCGTGACGACGGCCGGGATGGCGGCGGCGGGCAGCAGCCGGCGCCAGCCCAAAGAGGCACCCAGCCCCGGACGGCTGACCACGGGCAGCCCCTTCGACAGCGGCCAGGCCAGCAGCCACGCGCCGGCGATCAGCAGCGCGATGGGCAGGCCGCGCGCAGCCGTGTAGCCGCTGCTCTCCCGTCCGTACACGTCATTCAGCCAGTCGACCGTCGCCGCCATGCTCTCCTCGCTGTACAGCACGCCCACGTGCTCGACGCCGTCGGCGAACACCACCCGGCGCGCGCTGCCGTCGTCGAAGCTGCCTGCCGTCACCCCTTCCTGCGGG
>CAYQZN010000291.1:0-3625 GCA_964421805.1 uncultured Woeseiaceae bacterium | reverse complement strand
TCCGCCCCCGCGATCATTTCCGCTTCGGCCACCGTCTCTGGCTGGACAAGGCCTCCGCGCTGCCGCTGCGGCGCCAGGTGGTGGGCACCGGCGGCGACATCGTCGAGGAGATGCGCTTTGCCGAGATCACCATCGGCAAGCCCATCCCGTCATCGGCATTCCGCCCGTCGATGGATATCGAGGGTTTCACCTGGGTGCGGGACGCGGGGCAGGCGGCCGAGCGCGACGACGTCAATTCCACCGGCTTCGAGGCCCGCGAGGTGCCGAGCGGCTTCCGGCTGGTATCCGCGGGCAGCGAGCGTTTTCCGGACACCGAGGGCGAGGTGGCACACATCGTCTACTCCGACGGCGTCGCCAGCGTGTCCGTCTTCGTGGAATCCCGGCAGCCCGGAGCCGGCAAACTCGAAGGCGCCTCGCGCATCGGCGCTGCCTACGCCTTCGGCACCGTGGTCAACGGACATCAGGTCACGGTGATCGGCGAGGTGCCGGGTCATACGGTGCGCATGATCGCCAACTCTCTCGCTGCGGCGCCCGCCGGTGAGTGACTGCGACGGAATGCTGATTCGCGAGGGCCGGGTCGAGACCGTCGACGGTCAGACGGTCGCGGTCCGGCTGGCGACGGCAGGGTCCTGCGCGCGCTGCGCCCGCGGCGAGGGCTGCGGTTTCGGTTTCGCCGCGGCGCGGGCGGGCGAAGGCCGGCTGGTACTGGCCAGGCCCCCGCATTACCGGCCGGCGCCGGGCGACACCGTCCGCGTGGCGCTGGAGCAGCGCGGCCTCGCCCGGGCGGCCGTCGCCGTTTACGGCATCCCGCTCGCGGGCCTGCTGGCGGGCAGCACGGCGGCGGCCCTGCTGGGTCTCGGCGAGCCTGCCGCCGTCGGGCTCGCATTCGGCGGCCTCGCGGCGGCGCTGCCACTGGCCCGCGGTGCCTCGAGGCGCATGGACACGAGCGGTCGCTGTCATCCCCGCCTGCTCGTGACCGGACCCGCGGAGGCCCGCGCGGATGCCTGAGCTGACCGTCTATACCCGACGCGGCTGCCACCTGTGCGAGGTCCTGATCGAGGAACTCATGCCGCTGACGCGGGGCCGGGTCCGCATCCACCTGCGCGACGTCGACCGCGACCCGGAGCTGGTCGAGCGCTACGGGCTGCGCGTGCCGGTGCTCGAGGCGGACGGCCGGGTGCTCTGCGAGGCCAGGCTGGACCGACCCAGGGTGCTGGAATACCTGGCTCGGTGCGGCGCGCCGGCCGAAAACGGCGAACCGGAGCCCCCGGGCCGTTTATAATCCGCGCTGCCCCGGGGCCTCTCGGCTATCCGGGTCCGCCCGGAGCCCGCGAGCCGGCTCCCGGCGCACCACCCTGAGTCGTCTCCGCTTATATGAAGAACATCCGCAACTTCTCGATCATCGCCCATATCGACCACGGCAAGTCCACGCTGGCCGACCGCATCATCCACATCTGCGGAGGGCTGAGTGACCGGGAGATGGCGGCCCAGGTACTCGATTCGATGGACCTGGAGCGCGAGCGGGGCATCACCATCAAGGCGCAGACCGTATCGCTGGAGTACACGGCGACGGATGGCAGCGTCTACGAGCTGAACTTCATCGATACGCCGGGCCATGTGGACTTCTCCTACGAGGTCTCCCGATCGCTGGCCGCCTGCGAGGGGGCGCTGCTGGTGGTGGATGCCGCCCAGGGCGTGGAGGCCCAGAGCGTCGCCAACTGCTACACCGCCATCGATCAGGGCCTGGAAGTGGTACCCGTCCTGAACAAGATCGACCTGCCTGCCGCGGAGCCCGAGAAGGTGGTCAACGAGATCGAGGAGATCATCGGCCTGGAGGCGCACGACGCCGTGCTGGTCAGCGCGAAGACCGGCGAGGGGGTGCGCGAACTGCTGGATACGCTGGTCACCCGGATACCGCCGCCGGTGGGCGATACGGAGGCGCCGCTGCAGGCGCTCATCGTCGATTCCTGGTTCGACAATTACGTGGGCGTGGTCTGTCTGGTGCGGGTGGTGAACGGCACGCTGACGAACCGCGACAAGATCCGCGTCATGTCGACCGGCCGTGCCCACCAGGTGGACCGGGTGGGCAAGTTCACGCCGAAGATGCTGGATACGGAAACGCTGGAGGCGGGCGAGGTGGGCTTCGTCATCTCCAGCATCAAGGAGATCGACGGGGCGCCCGTCGGCGACACGCTGACCATCGACAAGCGCCCCTGCGACAAGCCGCTGCCCGGTTTCCGGGAGATGCAGCCGCGGGTGTTCGCGGGCCTGTTCCCGACCCAGTCCGACGACTACGAGGCCTTCCGCGAGGCGTTGCAGAAGCTCAGACTGAACGACGCCGCGCTGCACTTCGAGCCCGAGACCTCGGTGGCGCTCGGTTTCGGCTTCCGCTGCGGCTTCCTCGGCATGCTGCACATGGAGATCGTCCAGGAACGGCTCGAGCGCGAGTACGGCATCAACCTCATTACCACGGCGCCCACGGTGGTCTACGAGGTGCAGACCGTGACCGGCGAGGTGCGCAGCGTGGACAACCCGTCCTCCCTGCCGCCCACGGGCGAGATCGCCGAGATCCGCGAGCCGATCATCGTCGCCGGTATCCTCGTGCCCGAAGAGCACGTCGGCGCCGTCATGAAACTGTGTATCGAGAAGCGGGGCGTACAGACCAAGATGCTCTATCTGGGCGGCCAGGTCTCGCTGGAGTACGAGATGCCGCTCTCGGAGGTGGTGCTGGACTTTTTCGACCGGCTGAAGTCCGCCAGCCGCGGTTTCGCCAGCTTCGACTATCACTTCGCCCGCTTCCAGGCGGCCGATCTCGTGCGCCTGGATATCCTGATCAACAAGGAGAAGGTGGACGCGCTGTCCGTCATCGTCCATCGGGAGAAGGCCTATCCGCGCGGGCGGGAACTGGTGGAAAAGATGAAGGAGCTGATACCGCGGCAGATGTTCGAGGTGGCCATACAGGCGGCGATCGGCGCACACGTGATCGCGCGCAGCACGGTCAAGGCCCTGCGCAAGAACGTCACCGCGAAGTGTTACGGCGGCGACGTCAGCCGCAAACGCAAGCTGCTGGAGAAGCAGAAGGAGGGCAAGCGGCGCATGAAACAGCTCGGCTCCGTGGAGATTCCCCAGGAGGCGTTCCTTGCCGTACTGCAGGTGGACAAGTAAGGTGCTCAACCGGATCTTCGAGCGGAAATGAAATTGGACCTGTCACTGCTGTTGGTACTGGCCACGCTGATCACGGGCGTGATCTGGTTCGTCTGGGCGCTGGCCGGAGGCGGGCGGCGCGCCCGCGCCGAGGCGGAGGCCGGCGCTGGCATGCCGAAGATCGTCGAGTATTCTCGTTCCTTCTTTCCCGTGCTGCTGCTGGTGCTGGCGATACGTTCGTTCGCATTCGAGCCCTACCGCATCCCCTCGAGCTCCATGGTGCCTACGCTGCTGGTGGGCGACTTCATCTTCGTCTCCAAGTACTCGTACGGATTGCGGCTGCCGGTGCTGCACACGGAGGTGGTCGAGACCGGCCGGCCCGAGCGGGGGGACATCGCGGTCTTCCGTCTGCCGTCCAATCCGGACATCAACTACATCAAGCGCGTGGTCGGGCTGCCCGGCGACGAGATCGTGTACCGCA
>CAYQZN010000290.1:0-3627 GCA_964421805.1 uncultured Woeseiaceae bacterium | reverse complement strand
CAGCGAGGGTGGCAGCGAGCGGGCCAGGGAGGAGAACAGAGCATGAGTACCGAAAACCGCATCTTCTGGCTCGTCGGTGCGGCCATCACCGCGTGGCTGCTCTACCTGCTGGCGCCGGTGCTGACGCCTTTCGTGGCGGCGGCCCTGCTGGCCTACGTGGGCGATCCAATGGCGGACCGGCTGCAGAAGCTGAAGCTGCCGCGCTCGCTGGCCGTGCTGGTGGTGTTTCTGCTGACCTTCATCGTCATCGGCGCGATCGTGCTGCTGGTGCTGCCGCTGGTCCAGGCGCAGATCGGCGCCCTGCTGGAGGCGCTGCCGCGCTACATGCAATACGTCGAAGAGCAGGTGCTGCCGCTGGCCCGTCAGTTCATCGACGGCGAGGGCACGGGCCAGGGCATCGGGCTGGCCGCGTTCCTGTCCGACTATGGCAGCATGGCCGGCCAGTGGGGCAGCCGGGTGCTCGCCTCGCTCGGCCGTTCCGGCGGCGCGCTGGTGGCCGCGCTGCTGTCGCTGTTCCTGATCCCGATCCTCACCTTCTACCTCCTGCGCGACTGGGACCTGATCGTCGCCCGGCTCGGCAGCCTGGTGCCGTCGTCGCGCCGGGAGACCGTGTTCCGCCTGTTCCGTGAAACCGACGAGGTGCTGGGCGCCTTCCTGCGCGGCCAGCTGCTGGTGATGGCGGGGCTCGCCTTCATCTATACGGCGGGGCTGACGCTCCTCGGGCTGCAGTTTGCGCTGGCCATCGGCGTGGTGTCCGGCCTGGTGAGCTTCGTGCCCTATCTGGGCTTCATCTTCGGCATCGCGCTGGCCGGCCTTACGGCGGTGAACGAGCCGAACGCCCTGCTGATGCTGCTCGGCGTGGTCGCCGTGTTCTCGCTGGGCCAGTTCATCGAGGGCAGCGTGCTCACGCCGAAGCTCGTCGGCGACCGCATCGGGCTGCACCCGGTCGTCGTGATCTTCGCCGTTATGGCCTTCGGCCAGCTGTTCGGCTTCTTCGGCATCCTGCTGGCGCTGCCGGCGGCGGCGGTGCTGTCGGTGCTGGCCCGGTTCGCCTATCGCAGTTACCTCGCGGAGGACGGCGGTCCGGGACCGGATGTGAGCCGGGATGACTGACGATCCGGCCCGGGGACAGCTGCCGCTGGCGCTGGCGCTGCAGGACCATGCGGTGTTCGAAACCTTCCGTGCGCCGGGAGACGGCGAGCTGGTGGCGGCGGCCAGGGACCCCGCCCCGCCGGGCCTGTGGATAGCCGGCCCGCCGGGCAGCGGCAAGAGCCATCTGCTGCAGGCCGTCTGCGCCCATCGGCCGGAGCGCCGCTGCGCCTACGTGCCGCTCGGCAGCGCGCCGGCACCGGAGATGCTCGAGGGGCTCGAGGCGCTGGATCTCGTCTGTCTGGACGATTTCGACCGGGTGGTGGGCGAGGAGCGCTGGGAACGGGCGCTGTTCCGGCTGGTGAACGGGCTGTCGCTGGCCGGGAGCCCGTTGGTCGTCGCGGCCGCCGCCCCGCCGTCGGAGCTGGGCGTCCGGCTGCCGGACCTCGTCAGCCGCTGCCAGGCCCTGGCGCTCTTCCGCCTGCGTTACCTGGACGACGAGGAGCGCCTCGAGGCGCTGCGGGCCCGGGCCAGATTCCGTGGTTTCGACCTGCCGGCCGACACGGCGCGCTATCTGCTGCGCCGGGTGCCCCGGGACATGGAGCGGCTGACCGCGCTGCTGGACCGGCTCGACACTGCGTCGCTGGCCGCGTCCCGCCGGCTGACCATCCCCTTCGTGCGCGAGGTGCTCGGCACCTAGCTGCGGCTGCGGGTGATCCTCACGACCGGCACCAGGAGGAAGAACGCCAGCAGTGAGACGGCCGCGACCGTGGCCGCCAGCAGCCGCGCCGGCGGGTTCGCAATCGATTCCATCAGCCCGAAGCCCGCGTAGCCCGCGCTGCCCAGCAGCGCCAGCAGGAACGCATCCGGGCGGCGCAGCAGCATGAACGGCAGAGTGAGCCCCACCGGCAGCGCGGTGACGATCCAGGCCCACACCGGCGCGGTGCCGGGGCCCGCCGCCACGAGTGCCATCGACAGCACGCCCGCCGCGACCCAGGCCGCGGTGGCCGGCAACCAGAGCATGATCGGCAACACCGGGCCGCTCAGCGGGCCAGCCTGAGGGCGGTCTCGGCCACGCGCCGGCCAAGGGCCCGGGCCAGCGTTATCTCGTGCCCGGTCAGACGCGGATTGGCGTCGGGACCGGCCACGTGGCTGGCGCCGTAGGGCGTGCCGCCGCTCGTCGTCTCGGTCAGCGCCGCTTCGCTGTAGGGCAGACCCACGATCAGCATGCCGTGATGCAGCAGCGGCACCGCCATGGTCAGCAGCGTGGCCTCCTGGCCCCCGTGCAGGCTGCCGGTGGAGGTGAACAGGCCGGCGGGCTTGCCGATCAGCTTGCCGGCCAGCCACTGCGCCGAGGTACCGTCGAGGAAATACTTCATCGCCGCGGACATGTTGCCGAAACGGGTCGGGCTGCCGAGGACCAGCCCGTCGCATTCCACCAGGTCCCCGGTCGTGGCGTAGGGCGGGCCTGCCCCGGGCACGACGGGCGCGCTCGCCTCCGTCTCCGCGGAGACCGCCGGCACCGTGCGCAGCCGCGCCGCGGCGCCTTCCACGCCGTCCACGCCACGGGCCACTTCCCGGGCCAGGGCCTCGGTGGCGCCCGTCCGCGAGTAGTAGACCACCAGGATCTCGCTCACGTGCGCAGGATCCCGTGCACGTTCTCGGGTGGCCGGCCGATCGCCGCCGCATCGTCGTCACGGACTACGATCGGCCGTTCGATGGCCGCCGGGTGCGCCGCGAGCCACGCCGCCGCGGCGTCGTCGGCGAGTGCGTCCACCGTCTGCCGCTCGCTGCGGAAGTGCGGATCGTTGCGGCGGATCAGGTCCCGGGGACGGCAGCCGAGCAACTCCGTGATCCGGAGCAGCGTGGCCGCGTCCGGCGGTTCCTGCAGGTATTCGGTGATCGTGACGGGCACGCCGGCTTCCTCCAGGAGGGCGAGTGTCGCCCGGGACTTGGAGCAGCGGGGATTGTGGTAGATGCGGTAGTTCATCGTTCCTGCCGTAGTGTTCTCGTCGGCCCTGGCCGGCGCGTAATGTACCAGCAGGACGCTCCGTCGTCAGTCCCCATCACTGCCATAAACCGCCGTTTCTGGTCGCATTTTGCCTGCTTGACGGTCCCCGTGGCTGCTGCTAGCGTTCCGTTGTGATCTCCAAGTCCTCATTCTCCGGAGCGCCTCTCGCCGCCTGGATAACGGTGGTGACGCTCCTGTTCTCGGCCGGCGGCTGTGCTTCGGGCGGCCCGCCGGTGCAGGAGATGAGCGATGCCCGCCAGGCCATCGAGGCCGCGCGGGAGGCCGGTGCCGAGGATCTGGCGGCGGGGGAGTTCCGTTCGGCGCACTCCAGGCTCGTCAGCGCCGAGACCCATCTGAAGGAACGCAGTTTCGGCGCGGCGCGCCGCGACGCGCTGGCCGCACGCGACCTGGCGGTGCATGCACGCGCGGTTGCCGAGGCGGCACGCACGACCGGCGGCGAGCCCGGGGAACGGTTGCCCTGAGACGCGCTCCCGCCGGGAGGTTAGCCGATGTCCGATAACCAGATG
>CAYQZN010000289.1:0-3681 GCA_964421805.1 uncultured Woeseiaceae bacterium | reverse complement strand
AGGAGAACACGGGCCAGGAGGTGACCTTCTTCGGCTGGATGTCCTGGGCGCTGCCGGTGGTGGCGGTCATGATCCCGCTGACGGCGCTGTGGCTCACCCGCGGCCTTTCCCATGCGCGGGCCATAAAGATGCCGCCGGTGGCGGCCTGGCGCAGCGAGGAAGTCCGCACGCTGATCGTGTTCGCCATCACTGCAGTGCTGTGGATGACCCGGCGCGAGCCCTTCGGCGGCTGGAGCGCGTGGCTGGACCTGCCGGGCGCCAACGACGCCAGCGTGGCGCTGCTGGCCGTCGTGGTGATGTTCCTGGTGCCGAACGGCCGCGGCGGGCGCCTGCTCGACTGGGATACCGCCGTGCGCATCCCCTGGGGCATCCTGATCCTGTTCGGCGCCGGCATCACCATCGCCAAGGCCTTCGTGAGTTCCGGGCTCAGCACCTCCCTGGGCGAGATGGTGGCCGCGCTCGACGTGCTGCCCGTGCTGGTCATGATCCTGCTGACCTGCCTGGCGGTGACGTTCCTCACCGAGGTCACCAGCAATACGGCGACCACGACGCTGCTCATGCCCATCCTCGCGGCGGCCGCCACCACCGCGGGCTTCGACCACCGCCTCATCATGGTGCCGGCGGCGATGAGCGCGAGCTTCGCCTTCATGCTGCCCGTGGCCACCGGCCCGAACGCGGTGATCTTCAGTTCCGGCGAGTTGACGGTGAAGCAGATGGCGAGGGAAGGTTTCGCGCTGAACCTGGTCGGCGCCGCGGTCGTCACCGGCGGCTGTTACCTGCTGTTCACCTGACTGCGGCATGTCCCGGCTCGCCGCCGCCGGGAGCCTGGGTTACCCTCGAAGCGAGCAGACAGGCGACGGATCCATGGATTTCGGCATCTTCGAACCACTGGCCATCGCGCTCGGTCTGGGCCTGCTCGTCGGCAGCCAGCGCGAGCGCGACGAGGAACACCGGCGCATCGCCGGGGTGCGCACCTTTGCGCTCATCACGCTGGTGGGGGCCGTCTGCGGCATCCTGGCCGAGGACTACGGCGGCTGGATGATCGCCGCCGGCCTGCTCGGCATCACCGCGCTGTTCATCCTCGGCAATCTCCTCCGCGCCCGCGGCGAGGGCACTAACCCGGAGCATTTCGGCCTCACGACCGAGGTCGCCGGCCTGCTCATGTTCGGCGTGGGCGCGATGCTGACCAGCGGTATCGAGGCGCCGGCGGTGGCGCTGGCCGGCGTGGCCGCCGTGCTGCTGCAGTGGAAGACCAAGCTGCACGGGCTGATCGGCGCCATCGGCGAGCGCGAATTCGCGGCCATGATTCAGTTCGTCCTCGTGGCGCTGGTCATCCTGCCGGTAGTGCCGGACCAGACCATCGGGCCCTACGACGTGCTCAACCCCTTCACGCTGTGGCTCATGGTCACGCTCATCGTCGGCATCAGCCTCGCTGCCTACCTGGCCTATCGGATCCTCGGCGTCCGCGGTGGCTCGCTGGCCGGCGGTGTGCTGGGCGGCCTCATCTCGAGCACGGCGACCACGGTGAGTTACGCCCGTCAGTGCGCCGGCAACCCGGCCGCCGCCCCCGCCGCCGCGCTGGTGGTGCTGATCGCCTCCACCATCGTCTACGTGCGCGTTGGCATCGAGCTGGCGGCCGTCGCCCCGGACCTGTTGCGCCAGGCTGCGCTGCCGCTGGCCGTGATGATGGCGTTCATGGCGGTGCTGTGCATCGGCCTGCTGCTGAAGATCGACTCGAGCGAGATGGAGCCGCCGAACCTCGAGAACCCGGCCCAGATGCGTACCGCCATCGTGTTCGGCGTCCTGTACGCCGTGATCCTGCTGCTGGTGACTGCGGTACGCGAGGAGTTCGGCCAGGACGCCGCCATCTACGGCGTCGCCGTCGTCTCCGGGTTGACCGACGTGGATGCCCTGACGCTGTCGACGGCGGAGCTGTTCTCCCAGGGCAGGCTGTCCGGCGACGCCGCCTGGCGGGCGATCCTGATTGCGACCCTGTCGAATCTGGCGTTCAAGATCGGCGCGGCGGCGGTCCTCGGCGGACGGCGCCTGGCGATGTACGCGCTGGCGACGATGGGCGTGTCTATCCTGTTCGGCACGGCGCTGGTCTTCCTCTGGCCGGCATGAATCCCGATACCGATCCTGTCGTCTTCTGGATCGTGCACGCAGCGTTCCTGATCGTGTTCCTGCGCAGCCTCTACATGGACCTGATCGCCGGTTACCGCAGGCGGCGGAACCTGCTCAGCGAGACCCTGGGCGGCGACGCCATCGAGCGGTTCCGTTTCATCGTCGTGCAGGCGGTGATCGCCGTGCTGCTGCTGCACGTGATCGACGTGGCGGAGGGTATCTCCCACAAGCTCGCGATCACCGTCGCGGACATGGCGATGCTCGCCTATCTCACGTTCCGCAGCGGCTGGTGGCTGGATCGGGTGGCGCTGGGCGCGCGGCGGCGGCGATAGGCGCAGCGGCCGCGGGAGAAGTGGTGGGCCCTCCAGGACTTGAACCTGGGACCTACGGATTATGAGTCCGCTGCTCTAACCAACTGAGCTAAGGGCCCGTCGGGCGGGCCAGTATAGCCACGAAGTCCGGCCTCGTCATCACGGCCACTGGCCGCCCATGCCGATCCGTTCTGCGAACCGCTCCCGCGTCGGCGGCGTCCCGTTGTGCCAGAATAAACAGATGGACGGATTCCAGCAGGCAGTGGCTGAAATCGTCGAAGATATCGAGGCGGAGATGAAGCGTATCGAACTCTGGGAGGAGGAGCGCCCGGCGCTCAGCCGCCTCGGCAGTCCCCAGCCCTTCTGTTTCGACACGCTGCGGTTCCAGCAGTGGCTGCAATGGCTGTTCCTGCCCCGCATGCGACGCATACTCGCCGCCGGCGGCGCCGGGATGCCGTCGGAGAGCGGCATCCACGCCTACGCCGAGGAGTGCCTGCGCGAGGATCCGCGGGATACGGACGAGCTGCTGTCCCTGATCCGGCGTTTCGACGAGGTGATCACTGCGGGCGAGGCCGCCGGGGACAGGCCGCGGCATTGAGACGGCCGTGAGCAGGCGATATGAGTAGAGGAGTGCTGATCATGACGGCGGCAGGCAGCGTGGCGCTGCTCGCGCTGCCCCTCGCCGAGCCGCTCTGGTGGGTGTTCGGCCTGCCGGTGCACTTCCCGCTGCAGATCGCCGTCGGCGGCCTGCTGCTCCTGGCTGTGGCGCTGGCGGCCCGTGAGCGGGTGGCGGCGCTGGTCTTCGCGCTGGTCGTGGCTGTCTGCGTCTTCCAGGCCCGGGAGCAGTTGCCCCGCGTCGCTACGGCAGAAGCTTCTCCCACTGACTTCACGGCGGTGGTCCTGAACCTCGACTGGCGCAATCCGGATCTCGGCGCGGCCGAGGCCTGGCTCGGTCAGCTGCGGGCCGACGTCGTCGTGCTGCCCGAATACACGCCGGCCGCCGCGCGGCGGCTGGAATCCCTGGCCGACGTCTATCCGCATCGCCTGGAAGCGGCACGGGAAGGCGCCTGGGGTATCGCCCTGCTGAGCCGCCATCCGATCGCCTCCGGCCGGGTGATTCACCCGGCCGGCATCGACAGCCCCGCCCTGGATGCGGTGCTGGATGCGGGTGGCCGGCAGCTGCGGGTGCTGGGTATCCACCCCCGCTCGCCCATCTCGGCAGCCTACACGGCCGAGCGCAACGCCC
>CAYQZN010000288.1:0-3684 GCA_964421805.1 uncultured Woeseiaceae bacterium | reverse complement strand
CGAAGTCGCCGCCGCTCCACATCATGTGCACGAGGTAGTAGACGACGTCCGCGCCCTCCAGCACCGGCGCGAGGGTCTCCGGCGAAAGCACGTCGGCGGACAGGCAGTCGACGCCCTCCCACTCACGCGCCTCGAGCACGGCCGCATTCCTGGCGACCGCGCGCACGTGCCAGCCGTGCCGCGCGAGGGCAGGCGTGAGGTTGGAACCCATGTAGCCGCTCGCGCCCAGCACCACCGCAATCCGCCCCGCACCGTCCGGGAGTTCGAAAGGGGCGATGTTGCCGTCGGCCGGCGTGGTCGCGTTCATAACACCATTCTACGGCAGCGTCGTCGCCGGCAACGCCTCGGAATTTGCTGACCGCGAATCAGGCGTGGACGGCGGCATATTCACTGCCTGCCCGGTGGGATCGACCGCCCGGTCACGGCATGAGTTCCGCAATGCGTGGAAACGTGAGAAAGTGCTGCCTTCGATCCAGTCTCTGCGGGTCGCGGACGGCGGAATGGCGTATCCACTCCGCAGGAAAGTCTTCAACGATAACGAGGAAGCGATCCTTGGATAGCGGATCAAGGCCCCTGACAGAATCGGTCCTGCGCCGACTCACCAATGACGCCCTCACCACATTCCTGGGCGAAGCAGCGGATTATGAAGCCGCCGCCAGACCCGGCCTGCAGCTGAGCTTGACCAACGAACCGATTGCCGACATGAACATGCTGGTCGTGGGCGCCGGCGCTGACCCCGGTCATTTCCGCGACATGGCGAGTTCATGCCTGAGCCGGCAACTCCCGTTCCTGGTCATGATCTACCCGGAAGCCGGCGAGACGGTGGATGGCATCGCTTCCGATCTCGGCCTTGTCTACGCGGTGGACTTTCCGGTCATGGTGCGGGACGACCTGCCGCTGGAGCCCGGCGGCAATCCCGAGGTCGAAGTTTCCCGCGCATCCGGCGCCGAGGATGCCGATGCCAACGCAGACGTGATGGCGTCGGCCTACAGCATGTCGAAAGACAGTGTTCTGCGAGCCTTGCCGGCCAGCTTTGTGGACGCCCCCGGCGCCGATGTCTACCTGGCCCGCGTGAATGGTGCAGCGGTGGGAAGCGTGACGATGACCTACCACGGCGACACCTGCGGCATCTGGGCCATGGGTACCGACACGGCAAGACAGCGGGGCGGCATCGGCCTGCGCTTGCTGTCGACCGCCATGGTGCAGGCGCGTAACGGCGGCTCCCGCCGCTTTTACCTGGGGGCAACGCCCGCGGGCTATCGGCTCTACGAGGGCCTCGGTTTCAAGACCGTCTGTTCGGCCCGCATATGGGTGTCGGGTGAAACCCATCAGGCGTAACCAGGGACGGCCCGCCCGTCAGCCGATGGCACAGGTAAACAGGAGAACGGAATGCCCGTTGAGATGATCCGATCGTTCGCCGGCAGGTTTCGCTTTCCTGTCATCATCATCGCGCTCGCCGCGCTCGCGTTCTCGACGATGCTGCGAGCAGATGACGGCTGTGAAGGCTCCGGCGACTATTCCTACCTTTGCGGCCCCGTGAACGCGGAAGACCTCGTTCTCATACCGGGGACGAGATGGATCATCGCGAGCGGATTCGGCGGCGATGTGTCTTTGTACCTCATCGATTCGGAGCGCAAGAGCTGGGCGGAGCTCTACCCGACCGACGAACCGCGTGCCCGACAGGACATGGCCACTTATGGTGCCTGCCCGGGATCGCCGGATCCCGATGCTTTCGTGGCCCACGGACTGAATATTCGTCCCGGGGCCGACGGCCGCTCGACGCTCTACGTCGTCGGCCATGGCGAGCGCGAAGCCATCGAGGTTTTCGAGGTGGATGCAAGCGGCGACGAGCCTCTGCTGACCTGGACTGGTTGCGTCATGACCCCGGACGGCATGGAGGCCAACAGCGTGGCGTCGTTTGCCGACGGCTCGCTGGTCGCAACCATCCCTCTCCACCCGGGTATCCGCATCAGCGAGATATTCGCCGATGAGCCCTCCGGCGCCGTCTACGAATGGTCGCCCGGGGATGCCGGCTTCACGAAGATCGAGGGCACGGAGATGCCCTATGCCAACGGCATCGAAGTATCCGACGACGGGCGTGAGTTCTACGTCGCGTCATCCGGGCTGCAGAAGGTACTGGCATTCTCGAACGGCAATCCCGCTCGGGTGCTGCGCGCAAGCGACCAGTTGTCTTTCATCCCGGATAACCTGCACAGGGACGGCGAGGGAAACCTGATCACTGCCGGGCTGGAAATATCCGATCCGGTCTGTGGCGATGTGCCGATGTCGGGGGAATTCGATTTCGAGAAATTCGCGACCTGCCCGAGACCCTTTACCGTGCTTTCCATCGACCCCGGGTCTCTGCAGGGCAGCGTCGTCGCGCACTCACCGGCTCACGAACACTTCAGCAATATCACGATGGCGCTCGAGGTGGGCGGCGAGCTCTGGGTTGGCACGTTCGCAGGCGATCGTATCGCTTACCGGAACCTTAAGCGGAGAGAAGAACAATGACATTGAGCGTAATCGGCGCGGGCGTCGGCCGGACGGGCACCTACTCCCTGAAGCTGGCCCTCAACCGCCTCGGCGCGGGTCCGTGCCATCACATGGAGGAGGTCCTCCACAACATGCCCGCCCAGGTACCGCTCTGGTCGGCGGCCACCGACGGGAAGCCGGCCTGGACGCAGATCTACGATGGCTACGGCAGCGCGGTGGACTGGCCCACCGCCGGCTTCTTCCGCGAACTGGCAGCCGAATACCCGTCCGCGAGATTCGTGCTGACGCTGCGCGATCCGGAGAGATGGGCCGACAGCTTCGGCGCGACGATCTATACGCTGCTTGCCGGCAGGGATAAGGCTCCCGAGGAGATGCGGGCCTGGCTGGATATGGCCGGCGGCGTCATCGCCAGGACCGGCTTTCCGGCCGGCCTCGACCGCGATGGCTTGATCGAGGCATTCACCGCGCACAACGACGCGGTCAGAGAGGCCATCCCGGCCGACCAGCTGCTCGTCTTCGAGGTCAGGGAGGGATGGGAACCGCTCTGCGCTTTCCTGGGCGTGCCGGTCCCGGATGAGGACTTCCCCCGCACCAATCACCGGGAGGAATTCTGGGATCGCGTCAACGGCAATATCTGACCCAAGACACCGGCACAAGCGAGGAGATCGGCATGGCCAGCGAATACAGCGGAGGATGCCTCTGCGGAAACGTCCGCTTTACCTGCAGCGCGGAGCCCGAGTACACGTTTTTCTGTCATTGCACTGACTGCCAGCACACCGGGGGCAGCCCGTTCTCCGTGGAGTTGATGGTCTCGTCGGAATCGTTCGACGTGCGGGGCAAATCACAGACCTACACGGTCGTCGGCGACTCGGGTAAGGAAGTTCACCGGCACTTCTGTCCCGAGTGCGGATCGGGGCTCTGGCTCGAATGCGAATCCGATCCGGGGTATGTATTCCTTAAGGCAGGGGCCCTCGACGATGCAGGATGGGTGAAGCCCGACATGCACATCTTCACGGCGGCGAAGCAACCGTGGGTCGAGCTGGGAGATTCGCTGCCGCGATACGAGAGAATGCCGCCCGCATGACCTCGCTTGGGAACAGGCCGACCGAGGCTGAGAATGCAAATTGTCCAGGTCCGGGAGTTGGCAAGCAGACCGTCCGCACTGGAGGAGAGATCGGCCATTATGTAGCG
>CAYQZN010000287.1:0-3706 GCA_964421805.1 uncultured Woeseiaceae bacterium | reverse complement strand
GGGCCATGGACCTCCCGCTTAATAGCGGGCCATGGACCTCCCGCTCAATAGCGGGCCATGGACGAGTCCACCTCCGTCGCCCAGGCATCGATGCCTCCGGCCACGTTCACGACCCGCCGGAATCCGTGTTCCTGCAGCCAGGCGGCTACCCGGTAACTGCGCATGCCGCTGTGACAGAGGACCGCCAGCGGCTGCTCCGGATCCAGCTCACGGTGGCGGTTCGGCACCTGGTTCATCGGGATGGCGACGGCGCCGGGAAGAGACACTATGCCGAGTTCCCACGGCTCGCGCACGTCGAGCACCTGCCAGTCCTCGCCCGCGCGGACGCGTGCGGCCAGATCGGACGGCCTCAGCTCCTCCACCATGGCACGACCTCCTTCGTCACCGGCCGCCGGCGCGCCGCGGGTCAGAAGCGGAATTCGGACGGGGGCGTCGCATTGCGCAGCGGCTTCAGTACCGTCTCGAACAGGCTCTCGCGGCTCCATTCGTTCTCGCCGGTGCGTGTGATCAGGAGGGCTTCCATGACCGGTGCCTCGCCCACCACCAGGAACAGGCGCCCGTCCATGGCCAGCGCATCGGCGAAGCGCTGCTCGAAGCGGGGCACCGAGCCGGTCACCGCGATGGCGTCGAACTCGCCTGCCGGCAGTTCGCGCATGGCGTCCAGGGTCAGGAGTTCGGTGTTGACGATGTCGGACTCGCGCAGCCGGTCGCCCGCGGTGGCGACGAAGTCGGAATAGCAGTCGACACTGACCACGTGTTCGCCCAGGCGCGCCAGGCAGGCGGTGAGAAAACCGGTGCCGGTGCCGATCTCCAGCACCCGGTCGCCGGGCTCTATCTCCAGCGCCTGTAGCAGCCGACCTTCCACCTTCGGCGCCATCATGTTCTCACCGTGGGCCAGCGGGATCTCCGTGTCCGCGAACGCCAGGCTCGACCAGGCATCGGGCACGAATCGCTCGCGGGGGATCTCCCCGAGAATCCTGAGGACCCGGGGCTGCAGCACATCCCAGGCGCGGATCTGCTGGTCGATCATCTGTTCCCGTGCGACTTCGATATCCATGTTCGATAACCGTGGCAGCTGCTCGATGGGCCGCAAGCGGCAGGACGGCGGGTGAGGTTACGGAGTTTACAGAAGGCTGACAAGCATGCCGCGGGACGATCCGGCGGGCGTTATGGTGAATTGGTCGGCCGCGCCGATACGGATTAGGCTATGCTTACCGTGGAGAGAGTCTAGGCTCTTGAAACAACAAGAATTTTAACCCTGCACTGTCCTGCAGCCGGGGATCCATGAGCGAACCATGCCGCCAACCGCACTGATCGTCGCCGTCACCATCCTGGTGCCGGCGGTATTGGTGCTGGCCATACTGCTCATCGTGCTGCGGCGGCGTTTTCACGAACGGCTGCGGCGGCTCAACCAGGAGATCGTCGAGGTTTCCGCAGATGCCGCGGTGGGGCGCCGGCTGCGCCCGGCGGACGACCCCGTGCTCGGCCCCCTGGGCCGTTCCCTGAATCGCCTGTTCGACGCGCTCGCCGAGAAGGACGAGGCCGTGTTCGAACGCGACCGCGCGCTGCGGCGGCTCGTGCGCACGATGCCCGAGGTGGTGCTGCTGCACGACGACCGCGTGCAACTCGCCAACGAGTCCGCGGCGCGGCTGGTGGGACTGGAGGCCGAACAGCTGCAGGGGCGGCCCGTCAGCGACCTGGTGCGCCCCGCATTCCGGGCGTTGTTCCGGCGCACCGTCAGCCGGTTGCTGGCCGGCGAGATCGGACCCCAGACGCTGGAGATGCAGCTCATCAACGGCGGCGAGCAGGGCATGTGGGTGGAAGCGGGCATGGCGGTGGTGGACTGGGGCGATCGTCAGCTCGTGCTGACGGTGGGCCGGGACATCAGTCATCGGCACGAGAACGATTCCGGCTTGCGCGGCGACCGGCGGCAGGCACTGACTGTCCTCGAGTCCATCGGCGACGGCGTCATCACCACCGACGGCCGGGGCCGTATCGAATACATGAACGGGGAGGCCGAACTGCTCACCGGCTACAGCCGTGACGAGTCCGAGGGCCGGCCGTTCGGCGAGATCATGCAGCTGATCGACGAGCTCGACAAGCGATCCCTCGGCGACCCGGTGGAACGCTGTCTGTCCATGCGCCAGCGCGTCAATATGGGACGGCGGGCGCTGATGCTAGGGCGCGATGACGAGCACGAGCATTCCGTCGAGCTGACCGCATCGCCGATCCGCGCCGGCGACGGCGGCATCCAGGGCGTGGTGGTGGTATTCCACGACGTGAGCGAGATGCGCGGCCTCACGCGGCAGATGAGCTACCAGGCGGCGCACGACGCCCTGACCGGTCTCATCAATCGGCGCGAGCTCGAGCGGCGGCTCGAGGAGGCCATCGACAATGCCCGGCGCGAGAAGGCGAACCACGTGCTCTGCTACATGGACCTGGATCGCTTCAAGGCGGTGAACGATACCTGCGGGCACATGGCGGGAGACGCACTGCTGCGCGAGGTGGCGTCGCTGATCAAGGACCAGGTGCGCGACTCGGATTCCGTCGCCCGCATCGGCGGCGACGAGTTCGGCATGCTGCTGATGGGCTGCCCGCTGGAGAAGGCCCGCCAGATCGCCGGCGACGTGGTGCAGGCGGTCGCGGATCACCGTTTCGTGTGGCAGGACCGCATCTTCACCATCGGCGTCAGCGTCGGCATCGTCGAGTTGGGCCCCGACAGCGGCTCGGTGCAGGATATGCTCGCCGCCGCGGACTCGGCCTGCTATATGGCGAAGCAGCAGGGGCGCGGCCAGGTGCACGTGTACTCCTCGGCGGACGAGGCGGCGGCCCGTGAGCGCGGCGAGATCCAGTGGCTGCGGCGCCTGCAGGACGCCCTGTCGAACGGCGGCTTCGTGCTGGCGACACAGCCGATCATCGCACTCGATGCGGAGCGCGAATCAGGCCCGGCGATGGAGGTGCTGCTGCGGTTCCAGGACGCCCAGGGCAGGACGGAGTCGCCAAAGGACTTCCTGCCGGCGGCGGAACAGTATCACCTGATGCCGCGGATCGACCGCTGGGTGGTGAGTGCGACGCTGACCGCTGTGGCTGCCGGCGACATCCGGGTTCCGGCCGGGCGCAGCTGTATCATCAACCTGTCGGGACAGACCCTGGGCGATGCGGATTTCCTGGAGTTCGTCGTCGAGTCGCTGGACCGCACGAGCGTCGCGCCGGCCCGGATCTGTTTCGAGATGACGGAGGCGGCGCTGATCATGGAGCCGCGCGAGGCGCAGCGCTTCATCGAGGTGCTGCACGGCATGGGCTGCAAGTTCGCGCTGGACGATTTCGGCAGCGGCCTCGGCGCCTTCTCCAACCTGAAGCATCTGCCCATCGACTATCTGAAGATCGACGGCAGCTTCACCCGCCACCTGGGCCGCGATCCGGTCAATCAGGAGATGGTGAGCGCGATGATCAAGCTCGCCCGGAAGATGAACTTCCGCACCGTGGCCGAGCAGGTGGAGGAGCAGCACGACTTCGACATGCTGCGCGAGATGGGCGTGGACTTCGCCCAGGGCTACCTGATCGACCGCCCCCGCCTCCTCGGTGCCGGACCGAACTAATCCAACTTTTCCAACTTTTCCAACTTTCCGAAGTTTCGGTGTCCGGCACCGAAACGCCCGAAACTTACAAAAGTTTCATTCTGCAAATTGCGGGTGACCGGCACCAA
>CAYQZN010000286.1:0-3722 GCA_964421805.1 uncultured Woeseiaceae bacterium | reverse complement strand
GTGAAACCCAACAGCTTCGGCATCGCGAGGATGTAACCATGAGCGACCTGCCCGATACGAAGAACCTGGACCTGGAACTCGCCGGCGGCTGGCTTACCGTCTGGCTGAACCGGCCGCAGGCGAGGAACGCGCTCTCCGCCGAGATGATCGAGGAGCTCATTGCGGTGCTGCAAGCGGTGCGCGACGATGGCAACGAGGGTGCGGTGCGCGGCATCACCTTCCGCGGCCGCGGCGGCGTGTTCTGCGCCGGCGGCGACGTGAAGGGCTTCCGCGCGGTTTTCCAGGGGGGCGGCCAGAGTGCGGACGACGTGGCCGCGGCCAGCCGCCGGGGCGGCGAGCTGTTCGCGCTGGTGGACTCCATGCCCCAGGTGGTGGTGATGCTGGTGGAGGGCGCGGCCGTCGCCGGCGGTCTCGGGATGGTGTGCGGCGGCGACGTGGTGGTTGTCACCCGGGACGCCCGCTTCGCGCTGACCGAGGCGCGCCTCGGCATCCCGCCGGCCCAGATCGCGCCCTATGTGGTGCGGCGGATTGGCCTGGCCGCCGCGCGGCGCATCATGCTGACGGCCGCGGAATTCGACGGTGCCGGCGCGCAGGAGATCGGCATCGCGGACTTCCTCGCCAACGACGCCGACGAACTCGAGACTCTGGAGGCCGTGATCCGCGCCGACGTGCTGCGCTGCGCACCCGGTGCGATCGCCGTGACGAAGGAGCTGGCACGGGCGGCGGTCCACCTGGACCGCGAGGCCATGACCGATCTCGCCGCCCGCCGCTTCGCCGAGTGCATGCTGGGCGAGGAGGGCCGCGAGGGCGTCGCCGCCTTCGTCGAGAAGCGCAAACCGGGCTGGTCGCCGTGACGCTGGAGCGCGTCCTGGTCGCCAACCGGGGCGAGATCGCCTGCCGCATCATCCGCGGCGTGCAGGCAACGGGCCGCCGGGCCGTGGCGGTTTACTCCGAGGCCGATGCCGGCTCGCCCCACGTGCGCCTGGCCGACGCCGCCGAGTGCATCGGTCCGGCACCCGCCGCCGAGTCCTACCTGAATATCGACGCCATCCTGCGCGCGGCGGAGATTGCCGGCGCCGACGCCGTGCATCCGGGCTACGGCTTCCTTGCCGAGAACGCGGACTTCGCCCGGGCCTGCAACGCCGCGGGGCTCACCTTCATCGGCCCGCCCGCCGAGGCCATCGAATTGATGGGCAACAAGGCGGCGGCCAAGCGGCGGATGATCGAGGCGGGCGTGCCCTGCGTGCCCGGTTACGAGGGCGCGGACCAGGGCGACGAGGCGTTCGCCGCGGCCGCCCGTGACATCGGCTATCCCGTCATGGTGAAGGCGGCCGCCGGCGGCGGCGGCCGCGGCATGCGCCGGGTCGAGTGCGAAGGCGACCTGGCATCCGGCCTTGCGCTCGCACGCAGCGAGGCCGAGAGCGCCTTCGGCTCCGGCGAGCTGATCCTGGAGAAGGCCGTGGTCGACGCCCGCCACGTCGAAATCCAGATCTTCGCCGACGACCACGGCGCGGTCATCCACCTGGGCGAGCGGGATTGCTCGGTGCAGCGCCGCCATCAGAAGGTGGTGGAGGAGGCGCCCTGCCCGGTGATGACGGAGAGCCTGCGCGAGGCCATGGGTGCCGCGGCGGCGGACGCGGCCCGCAGCATCGACTATCGAGGCGCCGGCACCGTCGAGTTCCTGCTGGACGCGTCCGGCGAATTCTACTTCCTGGAGATGAATACCCGGCTGCAGGTGGAGCACCCGGTGACGGAAATGGTGACGGGCCTGGACCTGGTCGCGCTGCAGCTGCGGGTGGCCGAGGGGCGCGCGCTCGGCATCGAGCAGCACGAGGTCACGCTGCGTGGCCATGCCATCGAGGTGCGCCTGTACGCCGAGGATCCCGGCCGGGACTTCATGCCGGCGACCGGCCGCATCGAACGGTGGCTGGCGCCGTCGGGCGAGGGCATCCGCGTGGATGCCGGCGTCGAGAGCGGCGCGGAGATCTCGCCCTGGTACGACCCGATGGTGGCCAAGATCATCAGTCACGGCGAGACCCGGGACGCCGCCCGGCTGAAACTGATCCGCGCGCTGGAGACCACGGCCCTGTTCGGCGTATCGAATAACCGGGACTTCCTCATCGAGGTGCTGCGGCGCCCGCAGTTCGCCGAAGGCCGTGCTACTACGGCCTTCCTCGAGGAGCAGGGCGAGGGGGCCTTCGGTGACGGCCCGCAGCCGGCCGATGCCGCCGTCGCGGCGCTGCTGGAATATACGCTGGCCGGCGAGGCGGCGCTGGCGGCCAGCGTCGGCGTATCGCCCCGGCTGCTCGGCTGGTCGAGCGCCGGCCGGCTGGTGTCCCGCTATCGCTACGAGCTGGACGGTGAGCCGGTCGATCTCGCCGTCAGTCCCGCCCCCGACGGCACGACGACCGTGACCGGCGCGGGCGGCGAATGGCGGCTGCGCATCCTCGACCGGGAGGCGCACCGGGCGCGTATTGCCATCGCCCACCGCATCGACCACCGCATAGACGACCGCATCGTCGACGTGCTGTTTCACCTGACCCGGCCGGGGTTCGTTTACGTGTCGGTGGACGGGCGCGCCGCCGCGTTCGAGAATCTGCGGGAGAGTGTCGCGGCGGGCGAGGAGGCCGGCGGCGGCCGGGTGACCGCCGCCATGCACGGGCTGATCACCGAGATCGCGGTTGCGCCGGGCGCGACGGTCACGCGAGGCACCCGGCTGCTGGTGCTGGAAGCCATGAAGATGCAGCACGAGGTGCGCGCGGAGATCGACGGCGTGGTGACCGCCGTGCACTGCGAGGCCGGCCGGCAGGTGGCGGCCGACGAACTGATACTGGAGATCGAGCCGGCGGACGACGACGCAGCCTGAGCCGCCGGCCACCCTTACTCATCGGAGGAATGTATGAAATCAGCCCTGTGCGAGCGACTCGGCATCGAGTTCCCGCTGTTCGCTTTCAGCCACTGCCGCGACGTGGTGGCGGCCGTCTCCCGTGCCGGCGGCATGGGCGTGTTCGGCGCGGTGACGCTGCCGCCCGACCGGCTCGAGGAGGAGCTCGCCTGGATCGACGATCATGTCGACGGCAAGCCCTACGGCGTGGACCTGATCGTGCCGAACAAGGTGGAGGGCAAGGGCCAGGGCGTCGACGAGGATCAGCTGCTGGCCGCCGTGCCCGACGCGCACAAGCAGTTCGCGGCGGGCCTTCTGGCGAGCCGGGACATCCCCACCGAAGACCTGGACGAGGGGCGCCGCGAGCACGTGCGCTTCGCGAAGAACCTGCAGGAAGGCGGCGCCGGCGAACTGCTGGAGGTGGCGTTCTCCCATCCCATCAAACTCATCGCCAACGCGCTGGGCGTGCCGCCGCAGATCATGCTCGACATGGGCAGGGAGCACGACGTGGCCGTCGCCGCGCTGGTCGGCGCGAAGGAACACGCCATCCGCCAGGTGAACGCCGGTGTCGACATCCTCGTGGTGGCCGGGGGCGAGGCCGGCGGCCATTGCGGCGACGTCTCCACCCTGGTGCTGGTGCCGGAGGTGTGCGAGGCGGTGCGGCCCATCAGTGACGTGCCCATCCTCGCCGCCGGCGGTATTGTTACCGGGCGCCAGATGGCGGCCTGCATGGCCATGGGAGCCGACGGCGCCTGGACCGGCTCCGTCTGGCTCACGACTGCGGAGGCCGAGACCAACCCGGTGGTGAAGGAGAAGATGCTGAAGGCGAGCTCGCGGG
>CAYQZN010000285.1:2037-3742 GCA_964421805.1 uncultured Woeseiaceae bacterium | reverse complement strand
CCCGGCGCATCGGCGAGGAGACGGTGCGCTACGTCCGCAATATCCTCAAGTACTATGTCTCCTACCGGCTGGCGTCCGAGGCAGACCGCCTGCGGCAGGAGACCGGCTGAACGGCACGAGCACGACGCGCAGGCCGTGCTTATCGTCAGAACGAGTACCCGAGCGAGGTACTCACGACATGGTCGCTGCTCGAAGCACCGGTGGGCGGATCGCTGGTGTAGGAATGCCCGATGCTGAGTTCCAGGAACAGATCCTCGATGAGTTCGCGCCGCAACGCGAGATCGCTCTCCACGCGGTAACGGCTGAGGTCGTCGAGTACTGGATACGCGGTCGATGTCAGCTGTATCGAGGCTTCCGGCGCCAGACTGCGGTACCGGTAGCGTGCCTCGATCCTGCCCTCCGCCTCCGTCGTTGACTCGTCTTCGCCGATGAAGGAGGAGCGTGCCGCCTGGGTTCCGACCGTCAGCGAGAGGAGGTTGTTGTTGTTCTGCACGAGGTAGCGCCCGATGGCCGCACCGATCGCGATACGGCCGTTGATACCGAGTTCGTCGTTCTTCTCCCAGCGCGTGAACCAGTCCGTGAACCAGCGGCTGCCGCGAAACCGCTGGTAGCTGAAGTCGACGCTCTGACGGGCCACCGTCGGCTCGCTGGGCTGGTCCGTCACGGACGAACTCAGCCGCACGCCGAACTGGTCCCGACGGCTGCGGTGGGTGACGTCGGCATTCAGGATCGAAGTGGTAACCTCGGTGGACTTCTGCGTCTGGAAGCCCAGCGAGAAAGACCCCTCCAGTCTCTGCACGAAGCGCTCGGCGGTCTCGATAGGGGTGATACGAACAACGCCGGAGGTCGGGAATACGAAGCCGCCGCTCGCCGTCTCCAGCTCTATGTGGAAGCGCTGGTCGGAGGGTACGAGACTGCCGAAATAACGGCTGCCATCCGTCAGTTCCACCTGAAGGGCCTGATCGCTCCGCACCTGCACCACATCCTCCCAGTCGATCCTGACCGTTCCCATCGAGTCCGTGCCATAGCGGAGCGTGCCGAACTCGAGCTGCTTGATTTCCCCCGTCACGTCGTCGCCGTTTACCAGCCACACCACATCGGTCTTTGCCGCATGTGCAGTGTTGACTGAGGCAAGCAGCGGGAACAGAAGCCCCGCGAAGATCCCCGCGACCTTGATCATGGCCCGACACCCTTCCGTAAAGACAATTGATAGATCGGACCGGGAAATATCCCGGTCCGATCTATACTACTGAAAAAAGCGTCCGACCGGCCTGCGGTCCGGGATGCCGCAGCAGAGCCCCCGACGGCTCCGGCTCGGATGACCTCCGACTCAGTTGGCGGTTGCGGTCGGGAAGCGGGAGAACAGCTCGCGCACTACCCTGTCGATGGCCGGCTTCGGGTTCTCGAGCACTTCCTTCTTGAGCCGACCTTCCGCCACCCCTTCCCAGACCAGCTGCCGGCGCTCTTCGTCGACCACGTCGATATTCACCGTCCCCACTTCGTAGGTGACGGTGCGCACCTCCTGCTGATACATGGGCCAGGCGGTGTATAGGCCGCCACGGTAGCCGTAGTAGCCGGCACTGACGGTCGCGGTCGGCGTCGTCCGCACGTCGGTGCGCTCGCGCGAGTTGCCGTAGAAGTTCACCATGAGATCAGGGTCTTCCTCCACGTAGCGGTAACCCAGCGCGTCCATCTCGTTGCGCAC
>CAYQZN010000285.1:0-1937 GCA_964421805.1 uncultured Woeseiaceae bacterium | reverse complement strand
GTGAACTTGGCGCCGGAGATCGTGAATTCCGCTATCAAGCCGAACCGCGTCACCGCGAAGATCGCCACGCCGTCATTATACGCCGGTGTGCCGGCGACACCCCAGGGTCCCAGCGAGGCTCCCGCCTGGCCGAGGAACTGCAGTCGGCCGCTCTTGTACTCCTCCAGAGCCTCCTTGTCCTTGAACAGTATGGCCATGCTGAACCAGTTCGCGCCGGCCTGGATGCCCGAGGTGAACTGCCAGAAACTCGTGGTTCCGACCACCCGGTCGCCTTCCACTACCAGACCGCGCCCGTAGCCGCCGCCGAAACCGGCGCTGGCCCGTCCTACCGAGGGCAGTATGGCGTAGCCGTACGCCTGGTCGAAGTACTCCCGTGATCGGGGCACCCGCTCCTTCATGTCCGCTACGGCCTTCGCCGCCGCGACCTCGTGCTTGTCGTCCGGGTCCGCCTGCCATTCCGCCCGCGCCGTGAGACTCAGCAGTAACAGCAGGGCCGCCGCGGTCAGCCGGATGGCGCTTCCTGGCCGCTCATTGGTCCTCATCGCACACACTCCAGATGCGCCGTGATCCAGTCGGAGCCGCCGCCCACGTCGCCGAGGATGTCCGACGTCGCGAAGATACCCGACCGGTGCACAATCGTGACGCCGGCGTAGCAGTTCTGCAACCAGTTCGCGCGGGAGACGCGCCGCAGCGGGAAGTCCAGCGTCATCTCGAGGTAGTTCAGGAAATGCGACGTGTTACGGTCCCTGGCGGCCTGCTTGCGCTGCTCCGCGATCGGCACCTTGTCCGCGTAGGAAGCGCCAAAGCCGAAGCCCCAGCGGAACCACTCCTCCTTCGACCAGGGCGAATAGCCCTTGCCCATGGCCATGATGTAGGCCGCATAGCTGAAGAATTTGCCGTTGTCTTCCTTCTCCTCGAAGTGGCGGAAGACGGCGAACCGCCCGTAGACCTCCACCCGCCCGCTTCCGGACAGCAGTTTGCTGAGGGTGACGCCGCCGATGCGGGCGTCCTCCGCGACGCTGCTGCGGCTGAAGTCGCCCTGGTCGATCTCGCCGACGATGTTGCCGTCGGCCTGGTAGCCGTAGTTTACGCGCCAGGTCCATTCGCCCTGACGCTCCGGGTCCTCGATGTAGTCCGGCGACCGGGCGTTGCCGAAGTTGTACGTGCCGCCGATGAAGCCAGCCGCGAAACCCGTCTCCTCGACGAGGGGGCTGTCGACGACGTCGGAGTCGGTGCCGTAGAAGCCGACGTTGCCGAACAGCACCACCCGGTCCGTGACGTGCCAGGCCGTATTCAGGCCGAAGCCGACCCAGCTGGACTCACCGGCCGAGAACGCCGGACGGTCGGGCCGGGCTTCCGCCTCGCTTACACCGAAGTAGTAATCGGTGAGATTCTCGTCCCGCCAGGACCAGCTGACGAACGGCGAAAGCGACCAGGCCCCCGCCTCGAACCGGTAGCGGTAGCTGAGCTCGACCTCGTTGCCTTCGTGGTGGCCCAGGGTGTCGGTGAGCCAGGCGAGTTTCAGGTCACCCCAGGGCTGCGTCAGCGCGAACTGCAGGCCGGCATCCAGGGTCTGGCGCCGCGTCTCCAGCCCCTCGTAGTAGGCGTTGATGTCCGGGTCCAGCTGCTGGAAACGGTAGCGCGCGTAGAGGTTGAACTCCAGCGCGTCGGTGTCGACGATATGGATGCCGCCGGCCGTGCCGCGGGCGAAGACGTACTTGCCTTCGTACAGGTAGAGCGGGACCAGATCGCGCTTGCGCTGGTCGTCATTGTCCGGCGCGCGATAGGGGTTGTTGCCGAAGCGGATGCCTCCGCCCAGAGCCGCGCTGCCCGGCGGCGCGTGGAAGAACGGGATCTCGCCAACTTCCTGTGCACCACCGAGGCGCGGCGCGAACGCCGCCGCCAGCCCGAGCAGGCAGGCGGCGGCACCGATGGCA
>CAYQZN010000284.1:0-3776 GCA_964421805.1 uncultured Woeseiaceae bacterium | reverse complement strand
TCCACCCGACCAGCGCGGAAGAGCTGGTCACCATGCGCTGAGTCTCAGCGCGGCAGGCGCTTCAGGACGCTGCGCGTGTCCGGCCGGACGCCGCGCCAGATGTAGAACGACTCGGCGGCCTGCTCCACCAGCATGCCCCAGCCTACGATAGAGCGCCGGGCACCCTGGTTGCGCGCCCAGCGCGTGAACGGGGTGTCGCCGGTGCCGTAGGAGAGGTCGTAGCAGACCGTCTCCGCGCTGACGATGCCGACGGGGAAAGGCAGCGCCTCGCCGCGCAGGCCGGCCGAGGTGGCGTTGATCACCAGGTCGTAGTCGACGTCCTGCACGATGTCGTCGAAGCGGCAGGCGCCGACGTCGCCCATGCTGCCGAAATGGTTCGACAACGCCTGCGCCTTGGACACCGTGCGGTTGGCCAGCGTGATGGTGGTCGGCTGCTCCTCCAGCAGCGGCGCCATGATGCCGCGGGTGGCGCCGCCGGCGCCCAGGATGAGTATGCGCGCGCCCTCGATGGCCACCCGGTGATTCTTGCGCAGGTCGCGCACCAGACCGACGCCGTCGGTATTGTCGCCACGGATGGAGTCCCGGGTGATGCTCAGGGTATTCACGGCGCCCGCCATGCTGGCCGCATCGGACAACTCGTCCACCAGCCGGACCGCCTCGCTCTTGTGGGGCACGGTGATGTTCAGGCCGCGCCCGCCCTGGCGCTGGAAGCTGCGGATGGCGCTCTCCAGCTCGGAAGGCGGCACCTCCAGCAGCTCGTAGGTGAGATGCTGGCCCGTCTGCTGGGCGAACACCCGGTGGATGACGGGCGAGCGGCTGTGGCTGACGGGATAACCCACCACGCCATAGCGGTCCGGCTGATTCTGTTCGCTCACGTCCCTGTACTCCCCCGCTCCGTCCTGAATTTCCGGCTCAGTCGTCCGCCAGCCAGCGCGCCGCCTCCGGCGCGAAATAGGTGAGGATGGCGCTGGCGCCGGCCCGTTTTATGGACAGCAGCGCCTCCATGACGGTCTCACGCTCGTCCAGCCAGCCGGCGGCGGACGCCGCCTTCAGCATGGCGTACTCGCCGCTCACCTGATAGGCCATGGTCGGCACCCCGTACTCGTCGTGCACCCGGCGGATGATGTCGAGATACGGCAGCGCCGGTTTCACCATCACCATGTCGGCACCCTCTGCGATGTCCATGCCCACCTCGCGCAGGGCCTCGTCGCTGTTGGCCGGATCCATCTGGTAGCTGTGCTTGCCGCCGCCGCCAAGGTTGGCTGCGGAGCGGACCGCGTCGCGGAACGGTCCGTAATAGCTGGAAGCGTACTTGGCCGCGTAGGCCAGGATCATGGTGTGCACGTGGCCGCCGTCCTCCAGCGCCGTGCGGATGGCGCCGATGCGCCCGTCCATCATGTCCGACGGCGCCACCACGTCCGCGCCCGCCTCGGCATGGGAGACGGCCTGGCGCACCAGCATGTCGACGGTCTCGTCGTTCAGCACGTAGCCGGTGTCGTCGACGATGCCGTCCTGGCCGTGGGTGGTGTAGGGATCCAGTGCGACGTCGGTCATGACGCCCAGCTCAGGATAACGCGCCTTGATGGCCCGCACCGCCTGCTGGGCGAGGCCGTCCGGGTCGGCGCAGACCGCGCCGTCCGGCGTCTTCGCCGCGGGGTCGATGATGGGGAACAGCGCCACCATCGGAATGCCCAGCGCATGCACGACGGACAGGTGCTCCAGCAGCAGGTCGACGGAGCGGCGCTCGATGCCGGGCATGGACGGCACGGTCTCCCGGCGCCCTTCCCCCTCGAGCACGAATACCGGATAGATGAAGTCGCTCGGCGCCAGCCGGTTCTCGGCCACCAGCGAGCGCACCCAGCCGGTGCGGCGGGTGCGGCGGAGCCGGGTGGCGGGGAACCTTGTATCCGGGCGGCTGCTCATATTTACTCTCGGGTCACTCGGGAAAAAACGGATTCTCCCCCGATTCGGTTTTCGTGTCCAAGGAGGGGGAGGGGACTGGTGAAATAAATGCCGAGGACCGCAGGTCTGTATCCATGACAGGGAAATCAGAGGACAGCCGACGCCGGCACCGCTTCGAGCGGCTGGTGGGCGAACTCCGCCGGGACATGTACCGCTACGCGTTCTGGCTCAGCCGGGACGGAGCACTGGCGGAGGACGTGGTGCAGGAGGCGATGGTGAGAGCCTGGCGCAATCTGGACAGCCTGCGCGAGGACGGCGCCGCAAAGCAGTGGCTGCTGACGATAGTGAGGCGCGAGAACGCGCGGCAGTTCGAGAGGAAACGGCTGGAGACGGTGGATGTGGACGACCTGGGCGGCAGGGATGAAGGCATGCTGGCGAGTTCCCAGGACACGGACGTGGACGACCTGCGCGAACAGTTGCTGGCGTTGCCGGACGAGTACCGGGAGCCGCTGGTGCTGCAGGTCATGATGGGCTACACCACCGGCGAGATTGCCGAGGTGATGGAGCTGAAACAGGCCACCGTGCTAACCCGCCTGCACCGGGCTCGCAACCAGCTGAAGGAACGATTTGCGGCCGATGGGCCGGATTTGGACGAGTAACGACCATGCGGTGTGAGGAATTCAGACAGCGGCTCGACAGCGATCCCGGGGCGGATTTCCCCGGACGGTCGGCGCACGCCGCTGCCTGCGGCGACTGCGCCCGCTACGCTGCCGAGGCGGCGGTGTTCGAGCGGCGTCTCGCCGCGGCGCTCGCCGTCGACGTGCCTGACTTCCCCATCGACCTGCCGGAGGACGGTCATGCCGACGGCGGCGCCGGCGACGGCGACAAGGTGGTCTCCCTGGACGGGCGCCGCGGTGGGCACGGCGCCCGCTGGCGCGGGCTGCCTGCCTGGGCCGGCGTGGCCGCCGCGCTGGCGCTGGCCGTCACCCTCGCGCTGCAGTTCGGAACCGGTCCGCGGCAACTCGATTCCTCCGCGCTCGCCGCCGAGGTGATCGAGCACATGGCGCACGAGCCGTTCTCGCGTGTCGTCACGGATGAGGCGGTGCCCGGGGGCCAGCTGAGCCAGGTGCTCGCGCCCGCCGTATCCCGGCTTGATGCGGACCGTGTGGGGCTGGTGACCTACGCGAAGACCTGCCCGATCAACGGCCGCGACGTCCCGCACCTGGTGGTCCAGGGCGCAGACGGGCCGGTCACGCTGATCCTGATGGCCGGCGAGAAACTGGATGCGCCGGTGCCCCTCGAGGGGGACGGTTTCCACGGCGTCATGCTGCCCGTCGGTGAGGGCAGCATCGCGGTCATCGGCGAGACGGGCCAGTCGGTGGAAGATGTGACCGAGAGCGTCCGCAACGCCGTGGACTGGCAGATTTGAGCCTGCCCGATCCGCCAGCGGCAGATCCGGGCAAACGACAAAGCGTTTTCATCCTGTCGGGGCGGCTGAAACGCCTCCAGGGAATCCACGGCCCGCTACGGGCCGGTACAACAGCGAGGAGAGAGATCATGAATGACAAGCACATGAAGAAGCCTATTGCTATCGCGGTCGGCGCGGCACTGGCCGCTACTTTCGGCGCCGTGGGCGTGGCCCAGGCCCAGAGCGACCAGGGCGCCGGCAGCCCCTTCCAGATGACGTCCCTGTCCAGCGGCTACGAGGCCACCGGCGGTCACGGCGAAGGCAGCTGCGGCGAAGGCAAGTGCGGTGGCGACAAGGAAGACAAGGGCGGCGAAGGCTCTTGCGGCGAAGGCAAGTGCGGCGGCGACAAGGAAGACAAGGGCGGTGAAGGCGCCTGCGGCGAAGGCAAGTGCGGCGGCGACAAGGG
>CAYQZN010000283.1:0-3778 GCA_964421805.1 uncultured Woeseiaceae bacterium | reverse complement strand
ACCGGGCCCGGCAGGCCGGCCGCTGAGCTGACCGTCCAGACCAGGCTGAGCCGGCACTGAGCCGGCGCGGACCGCTCAGCGGTTGCGCCGGTTCTCGATCAGGTCGTCGACGACGCCGGGGTCGGCCAGCGTCGAGGTATCCCCCAGGTTGCCGTAGTCGTTCTCGGCCACCTTGCGCAGGATGCGCCGCATGATCTTGCCGGAGCGGGTCTTCGGCAGTCCGGGTGCGAACTGGATGAGATCCGGCGAGGCGATGGGGCCGATCTCCTTGCGCACCCACTGCCTGAGTTCCTGCAGCACCTCCTCGCTGGCCTCGACACCCTCCATCAGCGTCACGTAGGCGTAGATGCCCTGACCCTTGATGTCGTGGGGATAGCCCACCACGGCTGCCTCGGCGACCTTCGGATGGGCCACCAGCGCGCTCTCCACCTCGGCGGTACCCATGCGGTGGCCGGAGACGTTGATCACGTCGTCGACGCGGCCGGTGATCCAGTAGTAGCCGTCCTCGTCGCGGCGCGCGCCGTCGCCGGTGAAATAGGCCCCCTCGAAGGTCGAGAAATAGGTATCGACGAAGCGCTGGTGGTCGCCGTAGACCGTGCGCATCTGGCCCGGCCAGCTGTCCTTCATGATCAGGTTGCCCTCGGCGGGCCCGTCCAGCAGATTGCCGTCGTTGTCCACGAGGGCGGGCTGGATGCCGAAAAACGGCCGCGTGGCCGAACCCGGCTTCAGCGGGGTGGCGCCCGGCAGCGGTGTGATCAGGATGCCGCCGGTCTCGGTCTGCCACCAGGTATCCACGATGGGACAGCGGTCCTCGCCCACCACGTGGTAATACCACTCCCAGGCCTCCGGGTTGATGGGCTCGCCCACCGAGCCGAGCAGCCTCAACGATTCGCGTGAGGTCTTGTTCACCGGCTCCTCGCCCTCGCGCATCAGCGCGCGGATGGCCGTGGGTGCCGTGTAGCAGATGTTCACTTCGTGTTTGTCGCAGACCTGCCAGAGTCGGCTCGCGTCCGGGTAGTTCGGCACGCCCTCGAACATGAGCGTGACGGCGCCGTTGGCGAGCGGGCCGTAGACGATGTAGCTGTGGCCGGTGACCCAGCCCACGTCGGCGGTGCACCAGTAGACGTCGCCAGGCTCGTAGTTGAAGACGTAGCGGAACGTGAAGGCGGCATAGACCAGGTAGCCGCCGCTGGTGTGCAGCACGCCCTTCGGCTGGCCGGTGGAACCGGAGGTGTAGAGGATGAACAGCGGGTCTTCCGCGTTCATCGGTTCCGGCGGGCAGTCGGCTCCCACCGATTCCTGCGCCTCGTGCAGCCAGACGTCGCGGCCTTCGGTCCAGGCCACGTCGCCGCCGGTATTGCGTACCACCAGCACCTTCTGCAGCGTGGTCACGCCGGGTTTGGCGGCTGCGGCATCCACGTTGGCCTTCAGCGGCACCTTGCGGCCGCCGCGCAGGCCCTCGTCGGCGGTGATCACCACGCTGGAGTCGCAGTCGACGATGCGCCCGGCCAGCGCATCCGGCGAGAAGCCGCCGAACACCACCGAGTGCACCGCGCCGATGCGCGCGCAGGCCAGCATGGCGACGGCCGCCTCCGGGATCATGGGCATGTAAATGGTGACCCGGTCGCCGCGTTTCACACCGATCTTCTTCAGCACGTTGGCGAAGCGGCAGACCCGCTCGTACAGCTGGCGGTAGGTGATGGTCTCGTCCCGTGCCGGGTCGTCGCCTTCCCAGAGGATGGCCGGCTGGTCGCCCTTGTCGTCCAGGTGCCGGTCGACGCAGTTGTAGCAGACGTTCAGCGTGCCGTCGGCGTACCAGCGGATGTGCAGGTCGTCGGCGGCGTAGGAGACGTCCTTCACCTCGGTGAAGGGCTTGATCCAGTCGATGCGCTCGGCCTGTTCGGCCCAGAAGCCCTCGTTGTCGGCGAGGGAGCGCCGGTACATGTCGTCGTAGGTTTTCTCGTCGATGTACGCGCGATCGCGGAAGTAGTCGTTGACCGGATAGACCTTGCTCATCAGCTCCCCTCCTCGATGACTGCAATCTTGCTGGCCGCTATTTCCGGCCGCTCACTCTGGCCGCAGTGTAACGGATGCGCGCGCGGCCGCACTCAGCGCCCGGCCGCGGCCCGGGCCAGCGAGAGCACCCGCCTGGCCTGCAGCAGGTGCGGACGGTCCACCATGCGGCCGTCCAGACTCAGCACGCCGGCGTCCGGCTGCGCCTCGAATGCATCCACGATGCGCCGGGCATCCGCCACCTCGGCTTGCGTCGGCGTGAATGCCTCGTTGATAACCGGCACCTGGGCGGGGTGGATCGCCAGCATGCCCAGGAAACCGTCCCGCCGGGCGGCACCGGCACAGGCGCGCAGCCCGTCCATGTCTTTGAAATCGGTGTAGACCGTGTCGACGGCCGGCACGCCGGCCGCCGCCGCCGCCAGCACGCACAGCGAGCGCACCGTCTGGAACGTGGGCAGCCAGCGGCCGTGGGCATCCCTCGCGCTCATGGCACCGATGGCGGCGGACAGGTCCTCGGCTCCCCAGGACAGCCCCGCCAGGCGCGGGCCGGCATCCGCATACTCGCCCAGACGGAAAACCGCGGCCGGAGTCTCGGTGGCGATGGGCAGGATGCGCACGCCGCCCGGCGCCATGCCGGCGGCCGCCTCGAGCGAACCGAGCCAGCGATCCAGGCGCAGCACGTCTTCGGCGCCGCCGGCCTTGGGCACCACCACACCGTCCAGGCCCTCGCCGACCACCGCCGGCAGATCCGTGCCAGCAGCGCCGCTGGCGAGTCCGTTGATACGCACCCAGCGCTCGGCCCGGCCCCGCGGCCCGGCCAGGAACTCGGCGGCGAGGCGGCGGGCGGCCTCGCGCCGCGAAGGGGCCACGGAATCCTCCAGGTCCAGTATCAGCGCGTCCGCACCCGCCTGGTCCGCCTTCGCCAGCTTGCGCTCGCTGTCGGCCGGGACGAACAGGTAAGAGCGCATCAGGCGCCCCCGGGCCTGCGCAGCATCAGCGCACTGCGCCGGCAGCTGCCCACCAGCACGCCGTCCTGGTTGTAGGCCCGGTGGGCGAAGACCACGATTCCGTTCTCCGGCCGCGAGCGGCTCTCGCGAATTTCGAGTACCTCGGACTCCACCCGGATGGTGTCACCATGGAACAGGGGCTGCGGAAAGCGCACCTCGTCCCAGCCGAGGTTGGCGACGGTGGTGCCGTGGGTGGTGTCGTTCACCGAGATGCCCACCATGAACCCGAGGGTCAGGGCGCTGTTGACCAGCGGCCGGCCGAATTCCGTGCCCTTGCAGTATTCGGCATCCAGGTGGATCGCGGCCGGGTTGTGGGTGAGCGCGGTGAAGAAGACGTTGTCCGCCTCGGTGATCGTGCGGCGGATGGGATGATCGAACGTCTGTCCGACGGTGAATTCTTCGAAATACAGGCCAGGCATGGTCAGGGATGATAGCGCGCCCGCTCACCCGCGTGTAGGAGGGCCTTCAGGCCCGACCCTGGTTGTGGGAGGGCCTTCAGGCCCGATCCATCGCGGCTGAAGCCGCTCCTAACATTGTTTATTGGCTCCAGTCGGCCCGGACGACCGCGCAACCCGTGTCCGCCCGCTGACTTGCCCGTGGCCGTGAGGTCTGGCACGTGTCAGCAAGCGCTACTGACTGGCAGGTCCTTCACGCCACCACGAGGCGGCCGTCATGCGGGGGTATCCATCGCCGCGACCTTTTGTCGGGAGCAAGATGGATACCCCCGCAGGGCGGCCAGGAAAGAAGGGAGTCGGGCC
>CAYQZN010000282.1:0-3786 GCA_964421805.1 uncultured Woeseiaceae bacterium | reverse complement strand
ACTGCAGGAGGACCTGCTGGACATCCCGGCGTTCCTGCGCCGCCAGGCCGACTGACCGCAGCCGCCTCCGCTCGGCCGGGGCGGCCCCGCGAGGGGTCGTCCCGGCCTTTTTTCTTGCAGTGCAAAAATTCGCTGTGATATCTTAATCCGTTGGCGTGTGAAGCAACGATCATAACTGCCTGAAATATCGCGCCTTTTGCGGCGCTCCAGGCGGGCAGAGATCGTTGCTTTGGCGCAACAGGGCATTGTTACGTGGTGGGTGAGCCGCGGGCAGTGTCGCGAAAAACTGGCAAACCATCATGATCCGGCAGTCAACTTGCCGGATTTCAAACGGGTACGGTACCGGCGGCAGAGCGGTACCGCCGTCGGGAAACGTAGCTATGCTGCAACAAAGAACACTGAAGACGGCCATCCGCGCTACCGGAGTCGGCCTGCACTCGGGCCGCAAGGTCTTCATGACCCTGCGCCCGGCCGCGCCGAATACCGGCATCGTCTTCCGCCGCACCGACCTGGAACCGCCGGTCGAGATGCGCGCCGAGGCGCACCGGGTGGGCGAGACGATGCTCGGAACCACGCTGGTGGACGGCGACGTGCGCGTGGCGACGGTCGAGCATCTGATGTCGGCGCTGGCCGGCCTCGGCATCGACAACTGCCATGTGGACCTGAGCGCACCCGAGGTGCCCATCATGGACGGCAGCGCGGGCCCGTTCGTGTTCCTGCTGCAGTCCGCGGGCATCGAGGAGCAAGGCGCGCCGAAGAAACTGATCCGCATCCGCAAGCCGGTGCGCATCGAGCAGGACGACAAGTGGGTGGAATTCCGGCCGTTCAACGGTTTCAAGGTGAACCTGGAGATCGCCTTCGATCATCCCGTGTTCAAGAAGCACGCGCAGCGGGCCTCCATCGACTTCTCCACGACGTCTTTCCTGCGCGAGGTGAGCCGGGCGCGGACGTTCGGCTTCATGCGCGACATCGAGACGCTGCGGGCGAACAACCTGACGCTCGGCGGCAGCATGGACAACGCCATCGTGCTGGACGACTACCGCATCCTCAACGAGGACGGCCTGCGCTACGACGACGAGTTCGTCAAGCACAAGATCCTGGACGCCATCGGCGACCTGTATCTGCTGGGCCATACCCTGATCGGCGAATTCAGCGGCTACCGCTCGGGCCACGAGCTGAACAACCTGCTGCTGCGCCGGCTGCTCGAGGACGAGACGGCCTGGGAGGCGGTCACCTTCGAGGATCGCCGCAAGGCGCCCATCTCCTACGCGGGCCCGGTATTCGCCTGAGCTGCGCGAACCAAGGGCCTGCCGGCTCGCGACGATTTGGCGAGCGTAGTCCGCGCGGGTCAGCGCTCCGCTTCCCCAGTGCCGTCTTCGCGCCCGGGGCGCACCAGCACGCTCACCGACTCGGCGGTGACGCCGTAGCGGCGGGCCGCGGCCAGTGCCTCGTCCGCGGCGAAACGAAGGCGCGCCGCCCACGCGGACGACTCGGTGACCAGCACCAGCGTGCCGTCGTCCCGCCGCGCGGCGGAGACCAGATGGGCACGCGCGTCCTCGGACAGGGCGGCCCGCACGGCCGCGGTGAGCGTCTCCATGGCCCGGGCGCGCTCGACGATGCCGGCGAGCGGACTGTCGGGCCGGGAGAGCAGATTGCCGAGCTTCTTCTCGTTCATGGGCTTCCGTAGATGTTAACCGCCTCACAGATTGACTCTGAAGGCCCCCTCCCGCGCACGCAATTCCTTGAACTGCCGGCCTGCATTATGCATATTGACGATCTCGATCAGGGCAAACCCGGTGAGAGCCGGGGACGCAAAGCTTCCGGTCCGCGGGTCCCGAGCCCCGGACAGCGGGGTTGCCGGGATGGCCATTAGACTGAAGCCGACATTGCTGCACAAGCCGGGCAGTCACACCGGAGCGCGCGCTTTCGTCGGTCGTACGTCGGAACAAGAGCGACCAACAATTCCCGGTCGGTGGTGTTATTGGAACGACTTTTCGGACCGGGATCCGACTCGTAACCGGGACTGCAATCGATGAATGTCGTCATATTCAGCCGCCGCCGCACGGGCGTGCGCCAGATCGACCTCGGCGCGCCCCTCACACTGGCCATCGCAGGGACGATCGTCGGTGTATTCGCGGCAGCGGTCTTCGGCAGCGGTTACTTCTTCGCACGCCAGCACGGCACCCAGGCCGATACGGCAGAGCTCAGCGCCATGGCCGGGCAGCTGGCCGAGCAGCGGCGCGAGATCGAGGCGGCCCGGCGCGATACGGAGGAAACACTGGACGCGCTGGCGATCCGCCTGGGGCAGATGAACGCCCACGTCATCCGGCTGGACGCACTCGGGCGTCGCCTCACCGAGATGGCCGAGCTGCAGGACGGCGAATTCGACTTCGAGTCGCCGCCCGCCATCGGCGGCCCGGAGGAGCCGGAAGAGCTCGGCGGCGGCGGCGTCGCGGAGATCCTGAGCTCGCTGGACGAGCTCTCCCAGCAGCTGAGCGATCGGGAAAAGCAGCTCGGCGTACTTGAAAGCGTCCTCCTGACCCGCAATCTCAACGAGCAGATCAGGCCGGAAGGGCGGCCCGTGAAGTCCGGCTGGCTGTCCTCCTACTACGGGCGGCGCACGGACCCGTTCACCGGCAAGCAGGCGTGGCACAAGGGCGTGGACTTCGCCGGCAAGGCCGGCGCGGAGATCGTCGCGGTCGGCGCCGGCGTGGTGACCTACTCGGGCAAGCGCTACGGCTACGGCCAGATGGTGGAGATCGACCACGGCGACGGCTACGTGACCCGTTACGCGCACAACGCCGAAAACTTCGTGAATGTGGGTGATGAAGTCAGGAAAGGACAGATTATTGCGCACATGGGAGCCACCGGTCGGGCGACCGGGCCCAACCTGCATTTCGAAGTCATCTACGAAGGCAAGTCGGTCAATCCGCTCAAATACATCCGCGCCAGCGGCGGCTGAGCCCCCGACGCCCGCCCTTTTTAGACGCAGCGCACCCGCTGCCCTTAGAATAACCGTTTTAAGGATAGCCCTTTTCGGGCGATCCCCAATCGAGCGCCGGCGCCGCGACGGCCTGCGGCGCTCTTTTGCGTATCAGAGCGCGTTTCAGGACGGATAACCCAGTGGCATTTCTCACAAAGATATTCGGCAGTCGCAACGAGCGTCTGGTCAAGTCGTATTCGAAGCTCGTCAAGGCCATCAACGCGCTGGAGGACGAGTACCGGGAGAAGAGCGACGAGGAGCTCGCGGCCATGACGCCGGCGTTGCGCGAGCGTCTCGCCGACGGCGCCAGCCTGGACAGTCTCATCCCCGAGGCCTTCGCCGCCGTGCGCGAGGCGGCCGACCGCACCGTCGGCATGCGCCACTTCGACGTGCAGCTGATCGGCGGCCTGGTGCTGCACGAGGGCAAAATCTCAGAGATGAAGACCGGCGAGGGCAAGACCCTGGTCGCGACCCTGCCGGCGTATCTCAACGCGCTCACCGGCGACGGCGTCCACATCGTCACGGTGAACGAGTACCTGGCCAGCCGTGACGCGGCCTGGATGGGGCCCGTGTACAGCTTTCTGGGGCTCGAGGTCGGGGTGATCCGCAGCGGGCAGTCGCCCGCCGAGAAGCGCGAGGCCTATGGCGCGGACATCACCTATGCCACCAACAACGAGCTCGGCTTCGACTATCTGCGCGACAACCTGGCCTTCTCCACCGAGGACCGGGCCCAGCGCAAGCTCGCCTACGGCATCGTCGACGAGGTGGACTCCATCCTCATCGACGAGGCGCGCACGCCGCTG
>CAYQZN010000281.1:0-3809 GCA_964421805.1 uncultured Woeseiaceae bacterium | reverse complement strand
ACGATGCCGATCACGAGGGCATACATCCACGCGGGATATCGATTCATGGCGGACCAGAGGGACTTGAAAGTCGCGGAAGAATGGATCCGGCGATCAGCCGGCGCTCTCCACCGTGCCCTTGGGGAGCACGGCGCTGATGGTCTGTCTCTGTACCTTGAGCTCGACGCCGTCGGCAACCTGGATCGTCAGGAACTGCTCGTCCACCGACGTGATCTTGCCGAGGATGCCGCCGGCGGTCACCACCTCGTCGCCGGCGGACAGCTGGGAGACCATTTCCCGGTGCTGCTTCTGGCGCTTCTGCTGCGGGCGGATGAGCAGGAAGTAGAAAGCCGCGAACAGGATGATCATCGGCAGCAGGAACCCGAGCGGGCTCTCCTGGGCCGGCGCGCCCTGCGCCCAGGCACTTTCAATCAGGAAATCCATATTGACACCGTCATAGCGGGGGATACGGCGCGCTATTATGGCACAAGTGCCGGCTCGGTTGTCCCGTGCCGCGCCAGGAACTCCGCGGCGAAGGCCTCGAAGGTGCCGGCCTCGAGCGCAGCACGGATGTCGCTCATCAGCCGCTGGTAGAAATGCAGGTTGTGCAGCGTCGCCAGCCGGGGCCCCAGCATCTCGTTGCACTTGTCCAGGTGGCGCAGGTAGGCCCGGCTGTAATGGGTGCAGGTATAGCAGTCGCACTCGGGATCCAGCGGCCCCAGGTCCTCGGCGTAGCGGGCGTTGCGTATCTTCAGCGTGCCGCCCGAGGTGAACAGGTAGCCATTGCGCCCGTGACGGGTCGGGATCACGCAGTCGAACATGTCCACGCCCCGGGCCACCGCCTTGACGATATCCGAGGGCGTGCCCACGCCCATCAGGTAGCGCGGGCACTCGGCCGGCATGCGCTCGGCAATGGCATCCAGCACGGCCAGCCGCTCGTCCTCGCTCTCGCCCACCGACAGCCCGCCGATCGCATAGCCGTCGAATCCGGTCTCGACCAGCCCCGCCAGCGAGGCCTCCCGCAGCGCGGCATACATGCCGCCCTGGACGATGCCGAATACCGCCTCGCCGCGGCCCGGTTCGCGCTCGCGCAGCTCGTCGAATGCGCGGCGGCTGCGCGCCGCCCAGCGCAGCGAAAGCTCCATGGACTCCCGTGCCTCGCGCTCGCTGGCCGGATACGGCGTGCACTCGTCGAAGATCATGGCGATGTCCGAGTTCAGGGCCTGCTGCATGGCCATCGCGCCTTCCGGCCCGAGGAAGATCTCGTCGCCGTTGACCGGCGAACGGAAGGTCACGCCTTCCTCGCTGACCTTGCGCAGCGCGGCGAGGCTGAACACCTGATAGCCGCCGGAATCGGTCAGGATGGGACCGGACCAGTTCATGAATTCGTGCAGGCCGCCGTGAGCGCGCACCACTTCCGGGCCCGGTCTGAGCATGAGATGGAAGGTATTGCCGAGGATGATCTCGGCGCCGGTGCCCGCCACCTCCTCCGGCGTCATGGCCTTCACGGTGCCATAGGTGCCCACCGGCATGAACGCCGGCGTCTCCACCGTGCCCCGGCGGAAGCCGATACGGCCGCGCCGGGCGGCACCCTGCCGGTTCAGCAGTTCGAACTTCACGGGCGCGGCTCCAGCGCGCCCGGCGCCGGCCACACCAGCATGGCGTCGCCGTAACTGTAGAACCGATAACGCTGCGCCACGGCGTGGCGGTAGGCCGCGAGCACGTTGTCCCGGCCGGCGAAGGCACTCACGAGCATCAGCAGCGAAGACTCCGGCAGATGGAAGTTGGTGATCATGGCATCGACCACCCGGAACCGGTAGCCGGGCATGATGAACAGCTCGGTCTCCCGGCGGCAGGGCGCGAGCCCGCCGTCGGCCGCGGCGCTCTCCAGGCTGCGCACCGCCGTGGTGCCCACGGCCACCACCCGGCCGCCGCGCTCGCGGGTGCGGTTCACCGCGGCGCAGAGCGCCTCGCTCACGTGCACCCGCTCGGCATGCAGCCGGCCGCTGGCGATGTTCTCTTCCCGCAGCGGCTGAAAGGTGCCCGCGCCGACGTGCAGCGTGACGAAGGCGCGCTCCACGCCTGCGGCCTCCAGCGCGCCGAGCAGCGCCTCGTCGAAATGCAGGCCCGCCGTCGGCGCCGCCACGGCGCCGGGTTCCCGTGCGAAGACCGTCTGGTAGTCGTCCCGGTCGCCGGCGGTATCGGGGCGGCGGATGTAGGGCGGCAGCGGCACGTGGCCGTGGCGCTCGAGGTGCTCGAGCACCGGCACGTCGAAGGCGACCCGGAACAGGTCGCCGTCCCGCCCGGTGACCGTCGCGGTGGCGCCGCCCTCCAGCGCGAGCGACGTGCCCGGCCGCGGCGACTTGCTGGCCCGCAGGTGACACAGCGCGTCGCGTTCGGCCAGCACCCGCTCCAGCAGGAACTCGACGCGGCCGCCGGTCTCCTTGCGGCCGTGGATACGCGCCGGGATTACCCGGGTGTCGTTGAACACCAGCAGATCGCCCGGCGAGAGCAGCCCGGGCAGTTCGGTAACCGCGGAGTCGGCGAGCGAACCGTCGCCCTGCAGCACCAGCAGACGGCTGGCGCTGCGGGGGCGGGCCGGCTCGTGAGCGATCAGCTCATCGGGCAGCTCGTAACTGTAGTCCTGCGCGCGCATGGCGGCGCATGGTATCAGACCTCCGGCAGGCCGAATCCCGCTTCCGGGAGCGGTGCCGGAGCCCGTTCCGGGGGCGCCGCACGCGGCGGGTGGGCGGGCAGTGACGGCAGGCGCGGCAGGGGGGGCGCGAGCGCTCCCTGGCTCGCCGGAATCTGCACCGCCAGTCTGCGGCTGCGCTTCTCCCGCATGATCTCCAGCTCCAGCTCCTCGCCCTCCTCGTAGGAGCGGAGTATCCGGATCGCATGGGAGACGGAGCCGGGCTCTCGGTCGCCGATGCGGCGGATGACGTCGCCGTCCTCCAGCTTCAGCGCGGGGTCCGACGGCGCCCTCACCACGAGCAGCCCGCTGTCGGTGCCGAAATAGCGGCCGAGGCCGGGCGAGAGCTCCACCAGCTCCATGTCTCCCCAGGGTCGGGCCGGACCGAACCAGACCATGGGCGCGTCGGCACGGAAGTCGAAATCGAAGTTCGCGCCGTCGCCGAAGAACGTGAACGCCTGGGCCTCCTGATCGCGGGTCTTCACCCCCAGCACGCGTTCCTGGCCATCCCGGCGGAGCTCGATGTCGATGGTGTCGCCGGGTTCGCGCTCGGCCAGTGCCTCGAGCAGACGGCGGTTGGCGGCGGCGGGGTCCTCGGCGGCCAGGGACTCGCCGTCGATGGCGGTCAGTACGTCGCCGGCGCGGATGCCGGCCTCCGCGGCCGCGCTGCCTGGCGAGACGCCCAGCACCTCGACGCCCTCGACCGGCCCGTCGCCCGCGCCGGAACCTCCGCCGATGCTGACGCCCAGCACCGGACGCCGGGCCGAGGCGATGACGCCGCGGGCATACTCGACCGCGCCGGGCACCACGCCGGAGGTGATCTCGGCGATCTCCCGGGCCGCCTCGGCCAGCCGTTCCTCGGCCGCGGCCAGCCGTTCCTCGGCGGCGCGCAGCCGCTCGGTCTCCGCCGCACTGCGGGCCTCGTCCGCCGCGTGCCGTTGCTCGCGGAGCCGTTCGTCGCGGATGATGATGCGCCGCTCGGCGGCCTCGGCCCGCTCTGCCTCCGCCGCGCTCTCCTGCGCTGCCGCCGGCACCGTCACGCCGGACAGACCAAGCGCCAGCACCAGCATGCTCAGGCCCGCTGTCGTCGTCTTCATCGTGTTACTCCCAGTCAATTACCAGTCGATTGCCCATCTTT
>CAYQZN010000280.1:0-3820 GCA_964421805.1 uncultured Woeseiaceae bacterium | reverse complement strand
TGCGCCAGCGGCTGGAGCAGATCGAGGCGGATACGCTGCATGTGATCGAGGGCGAGCCCCTGGCGGCCCGCACGCTGCTTCCCGATCTCTACGCCGGCCGGCGCTTCCGGCCGTTGTGGTCCGAGGCGGAGCGCCGCCGCGAGCTGCTGGCTCTGGTGCGCGCCAGCGCGGAGGAGGGGCTGAATCCCGCCGATTATCATCTCGCCGTCCTCGAGCGCCATGTCGACGACATCGGCGCCGAGGCGGATCCCTACGGCCGGGCGGACCGGGATCTGCTCATGACCGACGCTCTGGCGCGACTCGCCCACCACCTCGTCTACGGGAAGGTGGAACCCTCCCGCCTCGATCCGCACTGGAATTTCCACCCGGACACCGAGGAAGGCGACCCGGTGACCACGCTGCAGGCGGCGTTGGCGGCGGAATCCCTGGCGGGGGCTCTCAGTGTCGAGCGAGGAGCGCCGTACCGGCAACTGGTTGCGGCTCTGGCCCGTTACCGGGGCATCGCCGCCGCGGGCGGCTGGCAGGCGATCCCGGCAGGACAGGCGCTGAAACCGGGCATGCGGGATCCGCGGGTGGCCGCGATCCGCTCGCGGCTGGCTGCGGAGTTCCCGCTGCCGGCGGCGCCGGACCCCTGGCAATACGACGACTCGGTCGAGGCCACCGTCGCCGCGTTCCAGCGTCGCTACGGGCTGGAGCCGGACGGAGTCGTCGGGGCGCGCACTCTGGCTGCGATGAACGTCCCGGTTGCTGCGCGCACGGATCAGATTCGCGTGAACCTGGACCGGGCGCGCTGGGTGCTGGAGCGCCCGGAGCGTGACTACCTGCTGGTGAACATAGCCGGCTTCCGCGCCTTCCTCATGCGCGGCGACGGGATCCGCTGGGAGACACGTGTGGTGGTGGGCCAACCCTACCGGCGCACCCCGGTGTTCCGCTCCCGGATCGTCTATCTCGTCTTCAATCCCACCTGGACGGTGCCCCCGGTGATTTTGAAGAATGACGTCATCCCGGAGGCCATCGCGGACCCGGCCGCCGTGACCCGGCGGGGTCTGCAGGTGGTGGCGGCAGACGGCAGCGTCATCCCGCCGGAGGCGCTCGACTGGGCCCGCTACCGGAGCGGCGCTCTGCCCTACCAGCTGGTGCAGGCCCCGGGTCCGGGCAACGCCCTCGGGCGGGTGAAGTTCATCCTGCCCAACGCGTACAACGTCTATCTGCACGATACGCCGGGCAGGGAGTTGTTCCGGAGCGCCGATCGCAGCTTCAGCTCGGGCTGTATCCGGGTGGAGCGGCCACTGGAACTGGCGGCGCTGCTGCTGGACGAGGATCCCGAGTGGGGAGCCGGGGAGATCGATACCGCGGTGGCGACAGGGCGCACGCGGACCGTCTTCCTGCCGCGTCCGGTCCCCGTCATGATCCTTTACTGGACGGCCGGCATGGGCCCCGACGGCGAGTTCGGTTTCTACCCGGACGTCTACGGGCGGGATGCGGCCGTGCTGCGAGCGCTGGACAGCGACTTCGACTCGTCCTCGGGGCTCGATCCCGGCGCTTCGGGGAGCCTGCTGCCGTAGCGTCCGCTGCCGCGGGTCGCCTCAGGCCTCCAGCGCCTCGCGGACGTGGCGCAGCACCGCCGCCGCACTGCGGAGCTGGTCGTCGGATACGCCGATGCCGGCCTCGTCCAGGTGATGGGCTTCGTGGCGGCGGATGTCCTCGATCACCTTCTGCCCCGCCGCCGTCAGCCTTACCAGCTTGGAACGCCGGTGGGCGGGATTCTCCACCCGCTCCACCAGGCCCTCGTGCAGCAGCGGATTGACGAGCGCCTGGATGTGCTGGCGCGAGACCCGCCGCGCCCGGGCGATAGCCGGCACCGTGGACGGGCCCTCGCGCAGCAGGTGCTCGAGCACCGCCCGGCGGGGCTGGGTCATCTCGGAGTCTTCGTGCAGCTGCTCTCCGGTGTGGATCAGGGTGGTGAAGAGCAGCCGGACCTCGTGGAACAGGTCGTCGAAGTGTTTCTGCATGTCAGGCCTCCTGACAAAATATTTGTCGTCAAGACAAGCCGCATGTCAATAGTATCACGGCTCGCAACGCCTGTAACCGGGTCTTCCGGCGGGTGACGAAAGCCGGCGAACCGTGCTGCTTTGCAGCGGGCGCGACTGCACCGCCACTGCTAGTATCGCCCCACAGGCAGGCACGGGCGCGATACTCGGAGGAGCGGTGCCGACCGGACGAGGCACTCCAGCCAATATCCTCCGCCACCGGCGGCAGGAACGATCGTGGATTCCACTGATGGCTGCTCCGACGAACCCCGCCGCATAGTCGAGACAGGCACCCAGAGAGGAGTCGCCTAATGCAGATACCCGTCGAAATCCGCTTCAAGGACATCCCGCGCTCGCCGGCGCTGGAGACCGTCATCCGTGAGCAGGCAGAGAAGCTCGAGCAGGTGTGCTCGGACATCATCTCGTGCCGGGTGACCGTGGAGGCGCCGCACCGGCACCAGAACAAGGGGCGGATCTATCACGTCGTCGTGGACGTCAACGTGCCGGGACGAGAGATCGTCGTCAGCCACGCCCAGGAAGACAACCACGCCCATGAAGACCCCTACGTGGCGGTGAACGACTCGTTCCGTGCGGCGACGCGCCGGCTGAAGGGCTACAACCGCCAGCGGACCGGCAAGAGCCGGGCGGCGCAGGAGGCCGGCTGAGAGTTCAGGCGGCCCGGGGAGCGCGCTCGCTGCCGCCGAGCAGTTCGCCGACCAGACTGACCCAGTAGGCGACGCCGACCGGCAGCGCCTCGTCGTTGAAGTCGTAACGGGCGTTGTGCAGCATGCAGCCGCCCTCGCCGGGGCCGTTGCCGAGCCACAGGTAGCAGCCGGGCTTCTGCTCCAGCATGAACGCGAAGTCCTCGCCGCCCATGGTGGGCGGCAGGTCCCGATGCACGTTGCCGGCGCCTGCCACGGCTGCCGCTGCCCTGGCGGCGGTCTCCGCCTCGGCAGCCGTGTTCACCGTCGGCGGGTAGGTGCGGTGGTAGGCCGTCTCGGCCGAGGCGCCGAAGCCTTCCGCCACGCCGGCGGCCACCCGCGCGATGTCGCGTTCGATCCGGTCGCGGGACTCCGGCGTGAGCGTGCGGGCGGTGCCCTTCAATACCACCTCGTCCGGGATGACGTTGAAAGTCTCGCCGCCGCGCAGCACGGTGACCGAGACCACCACCGAGTCGGTCGGCTCCGTGTTGCGGCTGGCCAGCGACTGCAGCGCGGTGATGATGTGGGCGGCGGTCACCACCGGATCGATGGTCTGGTGGGGCATGGCGGCATGGCCGCCGCGGCCGCGTACCGTGATCTCGAATTTGTCCGAGGCGGCCATCTGGGGCCCCACGCGCACCGCGAACTCGCCGACGGGCAGGCCGGGCCAGTTGTGCATGCCGTAGACCGATTCCACCGGAAACAGGTCGAACAGCCCGTCCTCGATCATCGCCTTCGCCCCGGCCCGGCCTTCCTCGGCGGGCTGGAAGATGAAGTGCACCACGCCGTCGAAGCCCGGATTGGCGGCGAGGTATTCCGCCGCGCCCAGCAGCATGGTGGTGTGGCCGTCGTGGCCGCAGGCGTGCATCAGGCCCTGGTGGCGGGAGCGGTGGTCGAACTCGTTCAGCTCCTGGATGGGCAGCGCGTCCATGTCAGCGCGCAGGCCGATGGCGCGGTCCGAGTTGCCGGCGCGCAGCGTGCCCACCACGCCCGTCACGCCGAGGCCGCGGTGCACCTCGAGGCCGAAGCCCGCCAGCTTCTCCGCCACGAAGTCGCTGGTGGCCTTCTCCTCGTAGGCGAGTTCCGGGT
>CAYQZN010000279.1:0-3822 GCA_964421805.1 uncultured Woeseiaceae bacterium | reverse complement strand
GGCGAGATCGGTGTACCGAAGGACAGCATCCTGAAGTTCAACGGCCTGCCGAATGGTCAGGAAGCCTGCGCCGTCTGCCATGGTGCCGGTGCCTCGTTCGATACAGCGATTTATCACAATCCCGGTATCGCCGAATAATTAACGACTAATAACAAAACCAGAACTGGGCGCCCGCTTCGGCGGGCGCTTTTTTTTGTCTGAAAGAAACGCACCACGTCCCTTCGCCCGATACCTGCGGGAAGCGACGTTCGTTTCCGGTACCATCCCGGCATGATCGAGAGGAAGTCTTCCCGCGGTTTGCTCGCGCTGGTACTGGCGCTGTTCTTCGGCTCCGGCGCCCTGGCGCTGGTCTACCAGGTCGTCTGGGCCCGGATGATGACCCATGTCTTCGGGTCTACCGCGGTGGCGGTGGGCGCCGTGCTGGCCGCCTTCATGGCGGGCATGGCACTCGGCAGCTGGTACCTGGGGAAGGTCGCCGACCGCAGCGGGAACAGGCTGAAGCTCTACGCCGTTCTCGAGTTCGGCATCGCGGCGGCCGCGTTGCTGTCGCACTGGGCTCTGTCGCACATGGAGACCGTCTATCCTGCCTTGCACGGGTTCGTCGGCGGATCACCCGTGCTGCTCGCCCCAGTCCGTTTCCTGGCGGCCTTCCTGCTGGTGATGGCACCGACGATCCTGATGGGCGCGACGCTGCCCGTGCTGAGCCGCTACCTGGTCAGCGGCCGCGAACTGGTCGGCGTGCGTCTCAGTACGCTCTACTCGGTCAACACCTTCGGCGCCGTGGCCGGGGCGGCGGCGACCGGGTTCTTCCTGATCGGCAGTTACGGCATTCACGTGCCGGTTCTCGGCGCGGCCGCCGGCAATGCCGTGATCGGGGTTATTGCATGGATGGCTGCGGCACGGGGCGCCGGCAGCAAGGAGGAGGGTGGGGCATCGCCGGCCGAAGACAGTGTCGTCCCGGAGAGCCTGTCGGAGGTGCCCGGGCCGGCAGTGATGCGCCTGGTCCTGATCGGCCTCGCCATCTCGGGCTTCACGTCCTTCGCTTACGAGATCTACTGGACCCGCTCGCTGGTCTTCGTCCTCGGCAATTCCACCTACGCGCTGAGCACGATGCTCTGCGCCTTCCTGACCGGCATCGGGCTTGGCGGCTACCTGGTGCGTTTCGTGATCCGTTACGTGCGCGACCGCGTGGAGGCTTTCGGCTGGTTGCAGCTCTCGCTCGGCCTGGTCTCCGCGCTGGCGCTGCCGCTGCTGTTCGCGGTCAACGACCCTGCCGCACTCGGCCGCTACCTGCAGGGCATTGCGGGCGAGGCAACGACGCTGGTGCTGGCGAGCTTCGGCATCGCGTTCCTGGTCATGCTGGTGCCGGCGGCGCTGATCGGGGCCACGTTTCCGCTGGTCGGGCACCTGGCCGTGCGCCGGATCAGCGAGACCGGCGGCTCGGTTGGCAAAGTGTATGCCGTCAATACCCTCGGCAACGTGGTCGGGGCGCTGGTGCCCGGGCTGTTCCTGCTGGACTGGCTGGGCATCCAGAAGGGCATCCTGTTCATGGCCGTGCTGAACGTCCTGCTCGGGCTGCTGGTCCTCGGGGTGCGGCTGTTGCGGCCGGGGGGCAGTCCCGTCTGGTGGGGCGCGCTGCCGATGCTGCTGATCTTGAGCGCCGTCGTGATACTGCAGACGCCGCTGGACTTCCGCTTCCCCTCCCGCGGCGAGCAACCGGATCACCGCACGCTGTTCTATCGGGAAGGGCCGCTCGCCACCACCAAGGTGTACGCGGATCCCGGCAGCGGCGAGAAGTACATGAGCGTGGACGGCATCGTGATCGGCGGTACCGGCGATACCCATTTCAAGCAGGTGCTGCTCGCCCATCTCCCGCGGCTGCTGAGAGACGGCTTGCAAACCGAACTCTCGGTGGGCCTCGGCTCGGGAATCCTGGTGGGTGAGAGTGCGCGACACGACGATCTGCGAGCTATCACGGCAGTGGAGATCGAGCCCGGCGTGATCGAGGGCGCCGGCTACTTCCGCGAGGAACAAGGCGGCGTGCTGGACGATACGCGTCTCGATATCGTCAACGACGACATCAACAGCTTCCTGCATGTCAGCGAACGCAGGTTCGACGTCATCACCGCGGACGAGAAGACCGCCGACGAGTACGCTTCGAACGGCTTCTCGTACTCCCTGGACTATTACCGTCTGCTGCTCGAGCATCTCGCCCCGGGCGGGCTGGTGGTGCAGTGGGTTCCGGGCACGCTGCCGCCGCGCCAGTACCGCATGATCCTGAAGACCTTCGCCAGGGGCTTCCCCCACGTGCAGGTCTGGAGCTTCCTGCCCGCGCACCGGCTCGGGCCGTTCAATACCCTGCTGGTCGGCTCGGCGGAGCCGCTGCCGGTCGATCTCGTCACCATCCGGCGTCGATTCGATGAGCGCCGGGATGCGCTGACGAGCCTCGCACCCTACGGCATCACGTCAGCGGAGTCGCTGGTGGCGCACTTCGTTGCCGCGGACGCGGTGATCCGTGAGGCGGTGGCGGAGGCGGAGCTGAACACCCTCGTGCATCCCCGCTACGAGTTCTACCACCCCTGGGAGTACGCGGAAGGCCGGCTCGAAAAGGCGATTGCCAACCAGGCTTTCCTGCTGGCGCTCAAGCGCAGGGCGCACCCGGACTATTTCCGGCAATTGGTCGCGGATGCGGACGACCCCGAACGGCTGGAGCGCACTTTCGCAGCCGAGTTCCGTTTCCTGGAGGCATTCCAGCGCTTCCTCGGCCGGATACCCCTCGCCGAGACGTATCGGCTGTTCGACGGCGCGCTCGCGGTTGCGCCCTGGCATGACAGTCTGCGCGCGAGAATCTACGCGCAGTACCGGTACTTCGCGGCCATCCAGCGCGACCCGGTGCGCCGGGCGCGGCTCTCGCGCCGCGCCGAAGCCCTGTACCAGACGCCGGCGACACAGTCCGACTGACCGCGGCCCGGGCCGCGGGCCCGGCGGGTGGTCGCCGGCCGGCCCTAGTCCCCGGATATACCGTGTTGCTTGCTGGGTGCGACCTTCTCGGCGTCGTCGTCGCCGCCGAGCTCCGCCAGGACGAGCAGGATGCGATGCAGCAGGTCGTTCTCCGGTCCGGGCATGTTCTCCTCGGTGGCCACCGACAGTTCGGCCGCGTCGTACTCCCAGCAGCGGAGTATGCGCCTCTTCTCCTCCCTGTTCAGATCGTCCCGGGCGGCCACCGCCTCCGGACCGTCGAACAGGGATCCCGGGTCGGCGCAGGCCTTCTTCAGCCACTCTGCCCGATCGTTCATGTCGCATTACCTCTCATTGTCTGCGTGTACCGCCAATACCGCCTCCGGCGTCGCCCCGCCACGGCTGCAGCAGCATGCGGTCCAGCCGCAGTTCGCCGGGATCGCGGAATTGCCCGATACCGATGGTCATGCCGTCGTGGCCGTCCCTCGGCTGGTCCCGGTAGGTGCCGAGCAGCCGATCCCACCAGGGCAGGTTGAAGCCGAAATTGCTGTTGGTCTCGTCCCGGTGTATCGAGTGGTGCACCCGGTGCATGTCGGGCGTGACGACGAACCACCGCAGCACCCGGTCGAAGCCGCGGGGGATGGCCAGATTGCTGTGATTGAACATCGAGGTGGCGTTCAGGAGCACTTCGAACACCAGCACGGCACCCGCCGGCGCGCCCAGCGCCGCGATCACCGCCATCTTCCAGACCATGGAGATCAGGATTTCCAGCGGATGGAAGCGCAGTCCGGTGGTGACGTCGAAGTCCAGGTCCGCGTGATGCATCCGATGCAGGCGCCACAGCGCGGGCAGGGCGTGGAACAT
>CAYQZN010000278.1:0-3832 GCA_964421805.1 uncultured Woeseiaceae bacterium | reverse complement strand
CGCTGGTTCGACCGGGGTTACGCGAGCGGCCGCATCGAGGACGGCGACACCTTCGCGATGCGCTACGAAGAACTGTAGGAGAGGCTTGTAGGAGGGGCTTTAGCCCCGATGCAATAAAGAATCGGGCCTGAAGGCCCTCCTACGAGGGCCTCCTACGTTTCCACCAGGCGGCTTTCCATGGTGATCTCGACGTCCAGCGCCTTGGAGACGGGACATCCCTGCTTCGCCTTCTCGGCCGCGTCGCGGAAATCGCCTTCGCCGGCACCGGGGACTTTCGCCTTCACGTCGAGGTGCACGCCCGTGATGGCGAAACCCTCGTCCACCTCTTCTAGGGTGACCGCGGCACGGGTGTCGATGAGTTCGGGCGTGTAGCCGGCCTCGCCGAGGATCATGGACAGAGCCATCGAGAAGCAGCCGGCGTGAGCCGCGCCGATCAGTTCTTCCGGATTGGTCCCGTTGGCATCCTCGAACCGGGTGCCGAAAGAGAACGGGGTGGTTGCGAGTACGCCGCTCGCGGTCGTGAGCGCGCCTTCGCCGTCGCGCAGACTGCCCTTCCAGTTGGCGCTTGCCTTTCGTTGCATGAGTCGCTCCTTGTGTGAGGATTGACCCCGCCCCTCCGTCAGGGTAACACCGGACCCGCACAGAACTGTAGGAGAGGCTTGCAGGAGGACCTTGCAGGAGGGGCTTCAGCCCCGATTCCCCACGCAATCGGGCCTGAAGGCCCTCCTACCCGGTCTGCGCCGAGTGCGGATGGCAATCACCCGGCGCTTCGGCCACAGTTGACCGGTTTGGAGCATCCGCACGGTCCGCTGGCGATGGAGCACCGATCCTTGCACCCACACCATGCATCCCGGCCGCCGCGCCGGGCCGGTTGGCGTTCGTTTGCAGCAGTTGCGCTGGCGGCTCTGTTCGCATCCCACGACGCCCTGCCCCGGCCCACCGTCGGCCTGGTACTGAGCGGCGGGGGCGCCCGGGGCGGAGCGCATGTGGGCGTCATCCGGGTGCTGGAAGAGCTGAACGTGCCGGTGGACTACGTGGCCGGCACCAGCATGGGTGCCGTGATCGGCGGCCTGTACGCCTCCGGCATGAGCGCGGACGAGCTGGTCCGGGTGGTGGAGACCGCCGACTGGAACGTGCTGCTCACCGACCGCCCGCCCCGCTCCCGGCGCTCGTTCAGGCGCAAGTCCGACGACCTGGGCTTCCTGGTGGATTTCGACCTGGGCGTGGACAGGACCGGCCTCCTGCTGCCGGGCGGGCTGGTGCAGGGACAGAATCTCGACCTCGAATTGCGCCGGCTGACGGTGCCGGTGACCGCGGTACAGGACTTCGACACCCTGCCCATTCCGTTCCGTGCGGTCGCCACCGACATCGCCACCGGCGAGATGGTGGTGTTCGATTCCGGCGACCTGGTCTCCGCCATGCATGCCAGCATGGCGGTGCCCGGCATCTTCCGGCCGGAACGCGAGCGTGGACGACTGCTGGTGGACGGCGGCATCGCCAACAACCTGCCGGTGGAGGTCATGCGGGCGATGCAGCCGGACGTGATCATCGCGGTGGATCTGGGCTTCCCCCTGCAGCCGGAGTCCGAACTCGGGTCCGCGCTCGCGATCACGCGCCAGATGCTCACCATCCTGATCAACAGCCGCGCCGAGGATCAGCTGCGCCTGCTGGACGACGGCGACATCCACATCGAGCCCGAACTCGGCAGCCTCGGCTCCCAGGCCTTCGACCAGCTGGCCGAGGCCATGGAGATCGGCCGGCAAGCGGCGGCCGCGCAGGCAGACGAACTGGCGCGGCTGTCGGTGCCGGCCGACGAATATGCGGCGTGGAGAACCCAGGTGACGGCGCGGCGCGGCGAGCGGCCGGTCATCGACCGGGTGCGGGTGAAGAACCGCTCCGGGCTGTCGCCGAAGGCGGTGGAGGCGCGGCTCGGCGACCTCACCGGCGAGCCGCTGGACGTCGACGCCCTCGAGCGCAGCATCGCAGATATCTACGCGCTGGATACCTTCGAGACGGTGACCTGGGACGTCCGCGAGGAAGGCGCGCTGACGACGCTGGAGATCGAGAGCACGGGCAAGAACTGGGGACCGAATTACCTGCGGTTCGGCCTTAACCTGGAGGACGATTTCGAGGGCGGCAGCAACTACAACGCGGCGGCCCGGCTGACGATGACGGAGCTCAATCCGCTGGGCGGCGAGTTCCGCACGGAGCTGCAGATCGGCGAATCGCCGCGCCTGTTCGCAGAGTTCTTCCAGCCGCTGGACCATCGCTCACGCTGGTTCGTGAACCCGCGGGTGGAGCTCAGGCGCACGGCGCGGGCACTGTTCGACGAGGGTGCGCAGCTCGCGCGCCTCGACTCCAGCGAGGCCATCGTGGCGCTTGAGGGCGGGCGGCAGCTCGGCAACTGGGGCGAGCTGCGCATCGGCGTGTCGCGCTCCCGCAGCGACGAGTCCCTGCGCATCGGCGATCCCGGCTTCGAGGAAGGCGAAGGCGACCTCGGTCTGCTGATCGCCGAGTTCGCCTGGGACACCGTCGATCAGGTCGACATCCCCCGCCACGGCACGCTGATGGGGCTCGGCTGGAACGGCTCCCGGGAGAGCCTCGGCTCGGACGGCGAGTTCGACGTGGCGAGCTTCTTTCTGCTGAAGCCCTACACGTGGGGGCGCAACACCATCCTGAACTGGTGGAATCTGGACGGCACCCTGCGCGACGAGACGGCGGGCGTGCAGCCGTTCACGCTGGGCGGGCTGTTCAGTCTGTCCGGCTACGCCATCGACGAGCTGCGCGGCAAGCACCGCGGCATCGGCCGGCTGGTCTACTACCGACGCCTCGGCGACGAATCGCTGCCGGGCTTCGGCACACCGGTCTATCTGGGCGCGTCGCTGGAAGCCGGCAACGTGTGGGACAGCACCGACGAGGCGAGCTTCGCCAATACCCTCACCGCCGGCAGCGTCTTCGTGGTGATGGACACGCTGCTGGGCCCGCTCTACCTCGGCTGGGGCATGGGCGAGGGGGATCGGAGGTCGGCGTACCTGTTCCTGGGGCAGACGTTCTAGGATGTAGGAGGGGATTTATCCCCGATTGGTTAATGAATCGGGGCTAAAGCCCCTCCTACCCCTTCTCTCTCAGGAGTTCCCAGGTGGCCAGGGCTGCCAGCCCGCCCACGACGCCGCTGAGATAGGGCGGCATGGCCGGCTCGAAGAGGCGGGCCCAGACGAAGCCGACGATCAGGCTCGCCGCGAACATCGCGACCAGGGCTATGAGCAGTCGTTGCCAGAGCTTCATGAGTTGCCTCCGTGGATTTCGACGGGCGGCGCCGAGCGGATATCGACGGCGGTCGTGACGTCGGTGCTGAAGGTCATGCCCGCCTCGCGCAGCGCGCGCCAGCACGATACCTTCACGTCGTTGGCCACCGCGACCAGGCCGCGGGCGCTCGCATTCAGGTCCAGATAGAAGAATATCTCGTACACGATCCAGCCGCCGCTGAACTCCGCGATGGTAACGAACGGCTCGGGCTCGGCGAGCACGTCGTCGACGCCTGCGGTGGTGCGTTCGAGCAAGCCGAGCACGCCTTCGGGTTCGTCGTCGTAGGCGACGCCGACGGTGAAGCTCGGCCGCCGCAGTCCGTCGCGGGTGTAGTTGTAGAGGGGCTCGCGGAAAATCTGGGCGCTCGGCACGAAAACGTCGCAGGCGTCCGCGGTGCGGATGTGGATGGAGCGGATGTCGATGGAGCGCACGGTGCCGGTGAGATCGCCGGTCTTTATCAGGTCGCCGAGCTCGAACGGCCGGCTGAAGGTCAGGAACACGCCGGCCAGCAGGTTCTCGCCGATCT
>CAYQZN010000277.1:0-3838 GCA_964421805.1 uncultured Woeseiaceae bacterium | reverse complement strand
GCGCCGCTGGCGCTTATCGGCGTCACTGTCGGCCTGCTGCTGTTCCAGACCCCGTCCGCCGCCGGCGGCCTACATCCCCTCGGCCCGGATACGGCCGGTGAACAGGTAGTCGTTGGTCTTCCGCGCTCCGTGACAGGCCTGACAGCCGGGCACCCGGCCTTCCTGCGGCGTCCCGTCCGGCGTCTCGGCCACGGACCCCTCCGGCAGGTACTTGGCGAAGAACCAGTCATTGTGGTCCGGATTGAAGCCCGGTGCCTTGTACATCACGGTCACCGACGCCAGTTCCTCCTCCGGCGTGTAGTTCTCCTTCACGATCATCGCGCCGGGCGGCATCCGTCCGGCCTTCTCCTCCACGGCCCGGAATGCCGCATCGTTCACATAGGTGGTGAGCAGCATGCCGTGGGGCTCCTTGCCCTCATAGAATTCACCGCGGCCCGGCCAGAACGACCAGCTCTCGCGGTAGTCTTCGCTCTGGAGATGGGCCCGGACGGCTGCGCCCGTGGGATCGGGTCCCGGGTAGTCCGCCTGTATCTGCCCGGCTGCCGGCCCGGAAGCCGACTCCGTTTCGGCCGCTTCCGGGGGCTCGGCCGGCGATTCCGGCTGACAGGCTGTCGCGCCGAGGGCGGCGACAAGCAGGATCGGCAGCGTATTCCTTGCGCTTGCGGTCATGATTCACCTCGCGGGGATCCGATGCATTCGGTCACTTGCACTCCCACCATGGTTCAGCATTCGAGCGGCGTCAAACCGTAATCCGGCGCGCCCCGCAGGTATGCAACGGACCGGACTCCGTCCCGAAACGCCCGCTGCGTCGTGGATCATCCTCCCCGCAGGAGCGGCCTCGCATTGTCGGGCAACGCGAGTCGCCACTCCCGGGCCGGGATCGCACGCTGATCGCCCAGGGTTACTGCGGCGCGCATCGACCGGCTGAGGGCATTGGCGTTCAGCCGCTGGTAGTAGGCGAGATTGCCGGCGTGGAACGGCAGGATGTCTTCCAGCACGGCGTCGGTATCCAGCATCCCGGCGAAGGCTTCGTAGAACCGGGCCACCGCGCGTGCCACTGCCGTGTCGGCGGACATTTGTCCGGATGGCGTGATCGTCCAGGTGCGGTCGGCCTGGAGGATGCAGGTGCCGGCGAAGGCTTCGCCCCGGTCCCCGGGCCACTCGTCGGGGGCAATCAGGCTCAGCATCCATTCGTCGCCCACCAGGTAGAGGTAATTCGGGACGCCGACTGCCGGCTTGTAGCCGAACTTCGCCGACAGCACCAGCAGCGAGGTGAACAGCTCGGCCAGCACCTGCCGCCGGGGCTTCGCGACGACGCCCCGCGGTGCGCTCTCATGCCAGTCCAGCAGGAAGCCGTTCGCGCTCTTGCCGTCCGGGTTGGCCGGACGCAGGGAGACGGCGGTGCCGGCGTCGGCGGAGTCCTTGCGATGTGGTTCTTCGTCCATGAGTGACCGGCATTCGGGGGTGGCAACGGTTGCCCGCCCGGGCGGGTGGCTGCACGTTGTTCGAGTGCCTGCTCAGAACGGATTCCGGCCGGCGCTGTGCGTCGATTATACGGGAGCGCCATGGTGTACCGGATCGGTGCCACGGCACCGGCCTGCCGCCGGATCCGGTTCCGTTCCGCGGTGTCGGACTCTAGAATGGCCGGACTCTGCAGCGGAAGTCCCACCATGCGCCAGTTCAACTTCGGTCTCTGTGCCCTCCTGTTGCCCTTCGCCGGCCTCGCGGACGAGGGCATGTGGACGCTCGACAACTTTCCGTCGGCCCAGGTCGAGGAGAAGTACGGTGTCGTCGTCGACGACGCCTGGCTCGAGCGGGCGCAGCTTGCGACGACCCGGCTGGAGAACGGCTGCACCGGCTCGTTCGTCTCGCCGGACGGCCTGATCCTGACCAACAATCACTGCATCTGGGGGTGCGTGCGCAATCTCAGCACCGACGAGCGCAACCTCTCCGACGAGGGGTTCCTGGCCGCCGAACGCAGCGAGGAGCTCCAGTGCCCCGGGCAGCAGGTCTCGGTGCTCGTGGACTACGAGGAAGTCACCAAGGAAGTAGCGGCGGCGATCGAGGGTCTGTCCGAGACCGAAGCCAACGAGACACGCAAGGCCATGCTCACCCGGCTCGAATCTGCCTGCGAGGCGGCCTCCGAGGGAGCGCTGCGCTGCGAGGCCGTCACCCTGTATAACGGCGGCCAGTATTTCATCTATGCCTACCGGCGCTATGACGACGTGCGGCTCGTGTTCGCGCCGGAACTCGACGTCGCGGCTTTCGGCGGCGATCCCGACAATTTCAATTTCCCGCGCTGGTCGTTCGACATGTCGTTCCTGCGCGCCTACGAGGACGGTGAGGCGGCGTCGACGCCGGACTATTTGACGTGGCGCCGTGGCGGTCCCGAGGCCGGTGATCCGGTCTTCGTCACCGGGCATCCGGGCAGCACGTCCCGTCAGCTGACCATCACCGAGCTCAGGATGCTGCGCGACGTCGTCTACCCGATCTGGCTGCTGCGTTACTCGGAACTCCGCGGCCGCATGCTCGCGTGGCAGCACACGAGCCCGGAGGCCGAGCGTGCGGTGCAGCAGAACATCCTGCTGGTGGAGAACGGCATCAAGGTGCTGCGCAACCGGCTGTTCGCCCTGCTGAACGACGAGATGATGGCGGAGAAAGCCGCCGGCGAGCGCAAGCTGCGGGAAGCGGTGGCGGCGAATCCGGAGTACGAGTCCGAGTACGGCGAGGCGTGGGAACTCATCGACGAGGCCGTCGCGGCGCGTCGCAACATCTACGAGGAACACCTGTTCATCGAGAACGCCGCCGGGCTGATGGGCGACCTGTTCGGCTATGCGAAGACCATCGTCCGCGGCACGGTCGAGCGCGAGAAGCCGAACGAGCAGCGAATCCGGGCCTACACGGATGCCGCGCTGCCGCAGGTGGCGCAGCGGCTGCTGGCCGAGCGCCCCGTCAGCAAGCCCTACGACGAGCTGCGTCTCACGTTCTCGCTGGAGAAGATGCGCGAATGGCTCGGGCCGGACAGCTCCTACGTCAAAACGACCCTCGCCAATGAGTCACCGGCTACGCTGGCCGGATACCTCGTGCAGAACACGCGACTGGACGAGGCGCAGTACCGGCGCGAACTCTGGGAGGGCGGCATCGAGGCCGTGAGGGCCAGCGACGATCCGATGATACGGCTCGCCCTCGCCATCGAACCGGCCGCCCGCGAGCTGCGCGAAGCCTACGAGGAGCGGGTAGAAGCGCCGCTTACCCGCGGCCGGGAGATGATCGCGGATGCGCGATTCCGGATCTACGGCACCGACATCTACCCGGATGCCACGTTCACGCTGCGCGTGAGCTACGGCGCGGTCGAGGGCTGGGAGGAGAAGGGCGAATACGTGGCGCCCTTCACGAAGACCCGCCGCCTGTTCGAGCGGGCCACCGGAGAGCGGCCGTTCCGCGTGCCGGAGAGCTGGCGCTCGGCGCGCGAGGCGCTCGATCCTGCGACACCCTTCAATTTCGTCAGCACCACCGATACCACCGGCGGTAACTCCGGCAGCCCGGTCATCGCGGCGGACGGCGCGCTGGTCGGGCTCGCCTTCGACGGCAACATTCATTCGATCGCCGGCGAGTTCTGGTTCGACCCGGAGCTGAACCGGTCCGTTGCCGTCGACACGGCGATCATGCTGGAGGCGCTCGACAAGGTGTACGGCGCGGGGCATCTGCTGCAGGAGCTGAGCGTCGTCGAGTGAGGCAGCGGCATCGAGGCTATTGGGATTACCGGGGCGCCGCAGTAGACTATCCGGGATCGCCCGCGGCGGGTGTAGTTCAACGGTAGAACATCAGCTTCCCAAGC
>CAYQZN010000276.1:0-3847 GCA_964421805.1 uncultured Woeseiaceae bacterium | reverse complement strand
TCGACATGGGCAATCGCCTGACGAAGATCTATACGCGCACCGGCGACGACGGCACGACGGGCCTGGGCGACGGCAGCCGCACGGCCAAGGACTCTCCCCGGGTGGAGGCTTACGGCACGGTGGACGAGGCCAACAGCTGCATCGGCATGGTGCTGGCGACGGATGCCGTGCCGGACGACGTCCGCGACTGCCTGGAGCGCGTCCAGCATGAGTTGTTCGACCTCGGCGGCGAACTCTGCATCCCCGGCCACCTCGCTATCACGCCGGACTACGTCACGCGGCTGGAACAGGCCCTGGACGGCTACAACGAGGGTCTGCCGGCGCTGAAGGATTTCATCCTTCCCGGCGGCGGGCCGGGCGCCGCCGCCTGTCACCTGGCGCGCACGGTCTGCCGGCGCGCCGAGCGCCGCGTGAGCACGCTCGGCCGGGAGGAAGCCATCAACCCGGACGCGCTGCGCTATCTCAATCGCCTGTCGGACCTGCTGTTCGTGATCGCGCGTATCCTCGCCCGCGCCGAGGACGGCACCGAGGTGTTGTGGAAGAGCGGCCGCAGCGGAGGCGCAGCCTGAGCCGAACCCGCGGCCGCGGCCGCGGCCGCCCGGTCAGGGTGGCGCTGCGGAAAGTTCCCGGCGGGATGCCTCGATGGCGGCGCAGATGTCCGCGGCACCCTGCACGAGCCGCGGCGACGGCCGGGCCAGCGTATCCGGCGGGACGGTGCGCAGGTTACCCGCCCGCACCGCGGCGAGGGACTGCCACGCCCGCCAGCGCTCCAGCACGCCGGCCTCTCCGGCCGGCGCCAGGATCAGCTCCGGGTCCCGGGACAGCACCGACTCCACGGTGACGACCGGCGCCAGTTCGCCGAGGTCCGAGAAGACGTTCCGGCCCCCGCACAGGCGAATGAGTTCGCTGATGTAGTGGCCGCCGTTCACTGTGTACAGCGGCCGGCTCGCCACCTGGTAGAAGACCCGCAGCGGCCGCGCGTCGGCGTGGCCGGACACCGCCGCCTCGAGTTCGCGCAGGAATGCCGCGCCGGCCCGGTCCGCCGTCTCCGCCGTGCCCAGCCGCTCGCCGATGCGCCGGATGGCGGCGGCCACGTCGTCCACGCTGCGGGTACGCACCACCATTACGGTGTAGCCGAGTTCGCGCAGCCTGTCGGTCAGCGCGGCCGGCGTGCCGCCTTCCCAGGCCAGGATGAGATCCGGATCGATCACCGCGATGCGCTCCATGTCCACGCGGAACGCATCGCCGATGCGCGGCAGCGAGGCGGCGGCAGCCGGATAGTCCGTGTAGGCGGTGACCCCCGCCAGTCGCTCCCCCGCGCCGGCGGCGAACACCAGCTCGGCCAGGTGCGGCGCCAGCGTGACCACCCGGGCCGGCGGCGCGGCGGCCGGCTCCCCGGACGCGACGTCGACCGGGTCCGCGGCGGCGCCGACGGACACGGCGAGCAGGATCAGCGCAAGCCGGATCAAATGGCGGCGCCGGCCAGGGTGAGGGCCGCGATGGCCACCAGCCAGAAGACCAGCGTGCGGAACACCAGCGTCTTGGCGGCGCGGGCGCCGCGGGTCTGGCGCTCCTGCTCGCTCTCGCCGTCGACCGGCGTGAGCGCCATGGCGCCGAGACCCACGCGGGCCAGCAGACGCTCGTTGCCGAGCCCGAGCGTGACGCGTTCTATGCCGAGGCCCGACCACGCCTGGCGGGCGGTATCGAAGCTGCCCGTGAGCGCGTAGCCGAGCGCCGTCAGCCGCGCCGGCAGCCAGGCGAGAGCCGCGTGCACCTGCTCGGTGGCCTCGCGGGCGGCGGCAGCCGCAGCCTGGTCGGCCCGGGCCGCCTCGTCGGCACCCTCCTCCGCGCCCGCCGCCGCGAGCCGCTCCGCCTGGAATACCGCCCGGCGGCGCAGCAGATCCGCGACCCGGAAGATCCAGGCGCCCACCGGGCCGAGCACGACGAACCAGAACAGCACGGAGAACATGCGGTTGTTCGCCTGCACGCACACCGCTTCCTGCACGGCGAAACCGCTGGAGACGTCTTCATCGGCAGCGCGGTGCTCGACCAGCGCGTGAGCCAGCCTGCGCGCCTCCCCGTCGTCGCCGGCCTGGATGGCCTGGCACCAGCGGTCCACCTCCTCGCCGATGTCCTGGGGCCCGAGAGAGAAGAACAGCACGACCACGGACAGGGCCAGATAAGGCAGTCCCAGCAGCACGTCGCCGAGGCCGATGCGCAGCAGGATGATCGGCGAGGCCACCAGCAGGACCGTGGCGGCCACACCGAGCAGCTTCGGTATGGCGTCGAAGCGCTGGGCCAGACGCAGCCCGAAATCGAACAGCCCGTCCAGCCAGCGCAGCTCGCGCAGATGGAACAGCTGGGTCGCCAGTCGCTCCAGGACGATGGCGATGAACAGGGCAATCAGCTTCATGGGCAACCAGCCGGGCGGCTACGGAGAGAGCCCTAGCTTATGTCCCGCCCGAGCAGCGCATCAAGCCGGCGCCAGTCGAAGGCCGCGCCCGGGTCGGTCTTGCGGCCCGGCGCGATGTCGGAATGGCCGAGGATGTCGGCGTCCGCCAGGCTCGGAAAGGCGCGGCGCAGCGAGCGGATCAGGTGTCCCAGCGACTCGTACTGGCGATCGTCGTAGGCGAGGTCGTCGATCCCCTCGAGTTCGATGCCCACCGAGAAGTCGTTGCAGCGCTCGCGCCCGCACCAGGAGGAGGCACCGGCGTGCCAGGCGCGCCGCCGGAACGGCACGAACTGCACCAGGCTGCCGTCCCGCCGGATCAGAGCGTGGGCCGAGACCTCCAGGCCGGCGATCTCGGCGAAATAGGGGTGCGCGTCCGGAGCCAGCCGGTTGGCGAAGAAATCCTCGATGTGGGGCCCGCCGAACTCGCCCGGCGGCAGGCTGATGCCGTGGATCACGATCAGTTCGAGCTCGCAGTCCGCGGGACGCTCGTCCTGATTCGGCGACGGGCACTGGCGGGCCGGGGCCACCAGCCCGGTGGCCGGATCGGTCAGGAAGCGGGGCTCCGGGGTCGCAGTCATCGCCGGCAATATGGGCGCCGCCCCGCCGGCTGTCAACGCGCGCGCCCGTCTTCCAATCCGGCGGCCGGAACTGCATGATCCCGCTGTGCGCACGGTCCGCCTCCATTATCCGGATTCCCTGGCCAGCGGCGATGAGGTCACGCTCGGGGAAGACGACGCCCGCTACCTGACACGCGTGCTCAGGCTGCCGGTGGGCGCGCCCCTGGTGCTGTTCGACGGCCGCGGCGGCGAGTACCACGCGAACATCGTCGCCGCCGGACGCCGGGAGGTGACGGTGGCCGTCGGCGAACACCGCGCCGTCGAGCGCGAATCGCCGCTGGCGATCACGGTCGCCCAGGGCATCTCCCGGGGCGAGCGCATGGATCACGTCGTGCAGAAGACCACGGAGCTGGGCGCCGCCGCCATCGTGCCCCTGCTGTGCGAGCGCGGCGTCGTTCGGCTGGACGACAAGCGTGCCGCCGCCCGGCTCGAGCACTGGCAGCGGGTGGCGGCGAGCGCCTGCCGGCAATGCGGGCGCAACCGGCTGCCGCAGATCGTCCCCATCACCGCCCTGGAGGACTGGCTGGCGGCGCCACCCGCAGGGCTGCGCCTCGTGCTGACGCCGGACGCGGCCGACGGGCTGACCCGCATGGAGCGTCCGGCGACGCCGGTGACACTGCTGGTGGGTCCGGAGGGCGGGCTCACCGACCGGGAGACGGAGGCGGCGGAAGCGGCCGGTTTCCGGCCCGTGGGGCTGGGGCCCAGGATACTGAGGACGGAGACCGCGGCCGTGGCCGGCGTCACGGCCCTGCAGGCGCTCTGGGGCGATCTGTAGGGG
>CAYQZN010000275.1:0-3869 GCA_964421805.1 uncultured Woeseiaceae bacterium | reverse complement strand
GCAGCATGCCCCGGTCGGTGATCTGCCACTCGAAGTCGTTGATCTCGTTGTAGGCACGGCGCCATTCGTCCTCGCTGGCGAAGCCCTCGGTGCGCTCCACCAGCACGCGGCCGTACCAGCTGCGATCGAAGATGACGACGTGCCCTGCCCGCGGCAGACGCCGCCAGAAACGCCACAGATAATGCTGGGCGCGTTCCTCTTCCGTCGGCGCGGCAAACTGGTGTACGCGATAGGTACGCGCATCCAGGCCCCACACTGTGCGGCGGATGGCACCGCCCTTGCCGGCGGCGTCGGGACCCTCGAACACGAGCACCGTCGACAGCCCCTCGGCCGTAGCCTGGCGGGCCAGTTCGCCGAGGCGGGCGCGGCGCTTCTTCAGCTGTTTCTTGTAGTCGCGGCGCGGCAGGGCCAGGGAGAGGTCCAGCCGATCGAAGACCGTGAGCCTGCGAGCGGGATCTTCCTCGCTTTCCTCGCGGGAGGTGACTGCAGGCTCCGCCTGGCGCTCACGGGCCGCCTGACGCTCGTGCTGCTCGAGGTGCCGGCGCAGTTCGGCGGCGAGAATCTCGCCGACCCGCAGGTGGCGGAAGTTCTCCTCGGCCCCCTCGACGATGTACCAGGGCGCCAGCGCCCGGTTCGTGCGCGTGATGATCTTCTCGGCGGCGGCCACGAAGGTGTCGTAGTTCTGGTGGTTGCGCCAGTCCTGCTCGCCCACCTTGTAGGCGAGCGCCGGGTCGGCGGACAAGGCCTCCAGACGCTCCTTCTGCCGATCGCGGCTGAGATGCATCCAGAATTTCAGGATCAGCGCGCCGTCGTCGCCGAGCGCGTTCTCGAAACGGATGATCTCGCCCAGCCGGTCGTCGAAGGCGTTCTCGTCGAGCTCGCCGTAGACCCGCTTCAGCAGCGGACGGGAGTAGCGCCCGCTCAGGAACAGACCGGTGCGGCCCTTCGGCGGCAGGTCCAGCCAGTAGCGCCAGAACCGCGGCCGGGCGCGCTCCTCTTCGGTGGGATCCTGGTAACCGATGGTGCGGACGAAGCGGGGGTCCATCCACTTGTTGAGGATGTTCACGGTCGTGGACTTGCCGGCGCCGTCGACGCCGGCGAAATCGACGATGACCGGGAAGCGGGCCAGCTCGAGGGTGCGGTACTGCAATTCCAGCAACTCGCCGCGCAGGGCTTTCTCGCGCTCCTTGAATTCGGCCTTCGCGACGCTCTGGCCGAGTTCGGCGGTATCGAACATGGCTGCTCCGTGGGCAATCCGTAATCGGGTCGTAATGTCGTATTCTAACGCGGCGGGCAGGCGCATCGCGCGGTGCGATGCTAGGATGCTGGCGGGCACGGCAAAGCTAGGGTACCGGGAGTCGAGCATGGAAGAGGAATCTGTCGCGAAGCTGGATGCCACCGCCCGGCGACTCTACGAAGAGGTCCACGCGCGCCCCTTCCCGAAGATCACCCCGCCCACCTCGGTTCGGCACCTGGTGACGATGACGGCGGATGTAGACGCAGACGATGTAGTCGCTCACTTCTACGGCCTGATCGGCCGGTCGCCGCCCGCGGACGCGCCTGCGTCCAATACCCTGCTGCTGGAAGGCGACGGCTACAACGTGCGTCTCGAGCGGCACCGGGAATTCTGCTCCTACCTGTTCATCTGGCAGAGCGAATCCCCGGACGGCATGCTCGTGCGCAAGCGGGTGGTGCCGGAGCAGTGGCTGGCCGAGCTGCCGGGCCGCCTGATGGTCAACAACGGCGTGAAACTGATCCCGGACGACTACACCGAGATCGATGCGGGCAAGGTCCGCGAGCACCTGGAAAACCACGCGGTGACCGGCGCCCGGGTCATGGGCGGGCATGCGACGGTCTGGACCAGTTTCCGGCTGCACAGCGACGCCAGCGCCCGCTACGTGGTATTCGTCGGCGACCTCAGGCCGGCCCAGACCGGTCAGCTCCTGCAGCTGCTGGTGGAACTCGAGACCTACCGTATCCTCGCCCTGCTGGGCTTCCCGCTGGCCCGCAGCATGACCGCCGAACTGGCCCGCATCAATACCGGCCTGTCGACGCTGCTGGAGCAGCTGCGCCACGCGGATACCATGGAGGCCGAGCGCGAGATCCTGATCGAGATCACCGACCTGTCGGCCAGCCTCGAAGAGCTGCAGACCCGCTCCAGCTTCCGCTTCGGCGCCACCCGTGCCTACTACCAGCTGGTGAACGAGCGGCTCGAGGCACTGGACGAGGAGCCGTTCGGCCGCGTGCCGATGCTCTCGACGTTCCTCGGCCGGCGGCTCGGCCCGGCCATGCGCACCGTCACGGCCATCCAATCGGAGATCCAGCAGATCTCCGGCCGTCTGTCCTCGGCCACATCGCTGCTGCAGGCGAGGGTCAATCTGCATCTGCAGGAGCAGAACCGGACGCTGCTCTCCTCCATGGACCGCCGCAGCCGGATGCAGCTTCGCCTGCAGACCACCGTGGAGGGCCTGTCAGTGGCGGCCATCACCTATTATTCGGTGGGCCTGCTGGATCGGCCCTACGGCCTGATGGAACAGGTGGGACTGGTCCCGAGCGGCCGCGTGCTGTCGGCGCTGTCGGTCATCCCGGTGGCAGCGCTGGTGTGGTTCCTCATCCGCCGGGTGCGGCGCCGCGTGGAGAAAGAGGCCTAGACCGGAACGCGGCCGCGTGCGGCAAGAAAAAGCGCCGCACCAGGCGGCGCTTCTCCATCGGTGCGGCCTCTGGCCGACCGCTTGCCGATTCGCGTCTCCCGCGCCGACCCTCAGGGGGCCAGGTTGGGATAATCCGGCAACATGCTCTGACCATTCAGCGGCTTGTTCACGCCGCGGTGGCAGGTCGCGCAGTTCGCCTTCGGTGCGTCACCTTTCGGCCCGAGGCGATTCTCGGGATAGACCGGCTTCAGCGGCACCATGTACTCCTCATTCAGGTTCCGCACCAGGTTCACGCCGTGCCAGGAGGTGAGCCGCTGGGGCGTGCTCTCATCCCACTGGGCGAAGGCCCGGGAGTTATGGCAGAACGTGCAGTTCACACCGAGCGAGGTGGACATGTGCATCATCAGCCCGTAGGTGTATTCCGTGGCCTGGATGCTCGCACCCTGGTTGTTCTTCTGCGGCAGCGCGGTATCGGCGATCACGCGTACCTGACGGTAATCGTCGAAGAACTGGTCGAACGGGTCGCCGGGCAGTGACGAATAAGCCACCGTTGCCATCCCGCCGATGTTCTGCGTCCCGTTGTCGGCCGTGAAGCCGGCAGCCGACTCCCGCGGCAGCTGATCGAACCAGATCTCGCCGGGCACGTTCTGTCCCCGGTGACAGGTGTAACAGGTCACGCCGGTCTGCTTGACGTGGTCCTGCCAGTTGCCGTTGATATCCAGGTTCATCTGCAGCATCCGCCGCGACACGGTCTTCGTGTACAGCGAATCATCGGCGAAGTTCTCGCCGACGTGGCAGTAGTTACAGCCCTGCTCCGGCGACACCCATTCGGTGATGGCCAGCATCAGACGCGTGAACTCGCCCACGGAAAGATCGCCGAGCACCTGGACGTTCTGGTAGATATCCCTTGCCTTCGGGCCGTCGGTGGTCGTCGGCGGCTGAGGCGCGGGAACCTCGTGCAGGTCTGCGTTCCCGGCGATGGTCTCGGGACTGTTGACGAGTTCCATGGCCGTGCCGCGATAGCCGACCTGCTCGGTCTCCTGGGGCGGCCACTCGCAACCCGCCGTGGCGAGCAGCACCGCGGCCGTCAGAAGCAACCCTGCGGGTTTCATAGTCCAGTTTCTCATTGCGGACCTCCCGGCAGCATGCCCGGATCAGCCGGCACTTCGGGGAAGACCAGCGGATAGGCCGGAGCGATGCCGTGCTTGACACCCCACA
>CAYQZN010000274.1:0-3884 GCA_964421805.1 uncultured Woeseiaceae bacterium | reverse complement strand
CCGCGACGGCATCGGTGGCCGTCTCGGCGCGGTGGACTTCCGCATCCTGGCCCGAGGGATCGGCCGACGGACCGGCCGACAGGCCGGCCGTCAGGCCGAGGGCCATCACAGCGCCGGACAGCAGCCAGGGGGCTGAACGTCTGAGTCTCTCCTGCTTGGTCATCTGTCGTCTCCTTGACGGTCGTCGGGGGCTGACTACCAGTCCCACTGCAGACCGATCGAGTAATGCCTCCCCGGTTGCGCGAGCATCGGCAACACGGGGTCGTCGGGGGTGAGGCCGCTCACGTCGGCCCAGCGCCAGTAGCGCCGGTCGGTCAGGTTGCCGATGCCGAGCGTCAGCGTAAGGTGGTCGCCGACGAGGCGGGTCGCGTACAGATCCACCACACCGTAGCCGGCGGGTTCGAAGCGCCCGCCGCCGGTATCGTCCTGCCGGGACCAGCCGTCCGTGAGCGTGAGGACCGCGCGCAGGCCGGTGCGGTCGTCGTCCGAGCGCCAGCGCGCGCCGAGCACGGCCTGGGCCGGGCCCACGCTGCCGAGGGGCTCGCCGGTGATCCGGTTCTCGCCTTCCGCAAGGTAGCCCGCGGCCTCCAGCGTCAGCCCGCGCAGGCGCCCGCCCGGGCGCAGCGATCCGCGCGCTTCGACGCCGCGGATCCTGGCCCGGTCGATGTTGCGGGACTGGAACAGCAACCGGCCGCTGTCGGGGTCCACGCCGATACGCGCCTTCGTCTCGATGAAGTCGTCGTAGTCGGTCTGGAATGCGGCGAACGCCAGCCGGGCGTGCCGGCCTTCCCAGCGCAGTCCCGCCTCCCAGCCGTCCGAGGTCTCGGATCGCAGCTCCGGGTTCGGCAGCGCCCGGATGTTGAACAGCGGTATGTCGAGGCCGATGTTCGCGTCCTCGAAGGGCGGCGCGCGGAAGCCCCGGGCGTATTGCAGGAACAGGTCGGTGTCGGCGCCGGCACGGTAGACGATGCCGAGCTTCGGCGAGACGTCCGACACCGCGACGGCCACCGGCTCGACCGCGGGGTTGTCCTCCCGGTAGACCGCATCCGGCTCCGGGTCGAGGCGATTGTTGTCGTAACGAAGCGCGGCGGACAGCGTGAGCGGGCCTTTGCTGACCTGATCCGACAGCCACAGCCCCAGCTCCCGGGTGACGGTCACCGGGAAGTCACGCAGCGGGAATTCCTCACCGAGTATGCGCCGGCTGACCGATCCGTCCACGAGACTCTGCGAGACACCGTCGCGCATCTCCGCCGTCTCCCTCTCGGTCCACTCCGCGCCGAAACCGAGGCGATGCGACCAGCCGCCCGCTTCCCACTCTCGCCACAGATTGAGTTCGCCGCCCGTGAGGCTCTGCTCGTAGTCGAACTCGCGCGCCAGCCGCACCGGCGCGGCGGCAGCGGTCCGTTCGTCGACGGTGTCCTGGTGCACGTCGGCCTTCGCGTGGAACACTCGCAGCAGTGCCTCGTCCAGCCAGGGCAGGGGCCGCGGCAGACGGTACTCCGCGCTCGCCAGGGTGAACGCCGAGGCGTCGTCGCCCGTGAGTGAGGTCGTCGTGGCGAAGCGTCCGTCACCCAGCACCGAGCGGATGTCGCTGGCCACGTCCGCGCTCTGCCTGAGCAGCGTCAGCCGCCACTCGCGGCCATCACCGCTGCTGCCGGCCAGACCGACCAGCCCGGCCTCCCGGCGCCAGTCCCGCTCGTCGGCAGGACCCTCGGCGGCGGCGGATTCCATGGCGCCGCCTTCGCGGTGAGCGCCGGCCAGCGACAGGGCCAGGGTCCCGTCGTCGCGCACCCAGTGCATCCCGCCGGTGAGATGAGAACTGTCGTCGCGGCCGTGGCGAACGAGGCTGGCATCGCCCGCCGTGGCGGCGTCGAGATCGGCCGCGAGCGCGCCGCGGGTGCGCACCGCCACCACGCCGCCCAGCGCGGAGCTGCCGTACAGCGCCGAGGCGGGGCCGCGCAGAATCTCCACGCGTCCGACCAGCGCCGGATCGATGAAGTCCCGGGTCGCATGCGAGAAATTGCCGATCGCGAACTGCTCGGATACCGGCACGCCGTCGATCTCCAGCGCGACCCGGTTGCCACCGATGCCGCGTATCGATATGCCTTCGGCACCGAACCGCGACCCGGCGCCCTCGTGGCTGACGCCGGGCACGAAGCGGAACATATCGGGCAGCGTGGCGGTCAGCGTCTCCTCGAGTTCCTCACGCGTGAGCGTCGTCACGTCCGCCGCGACGTCCCGCAACGGGGTGCGGTACTTCGTGGCAACCACCACGATCTCCTCGAGCGTCGTGGCGCCGGCAGCGGATACGTCGGCGGGTTGCGCAGCCATCGCCGTGCCGGGTGATGCGACGTTCATCGCCGGCAGCAGCAAGGCGGCAGCCGCGATGAGGAGCCGTGCAATGCATCGATCGTCCATGGCTGCAGACTAGACCCGCTGCGCCGCCGCCTCCTTGACCCAGGTCAAGGCGGATGCCCGATCGCCGGCGCATAGTCCGTCCATGCACGGAGCAACCCCCGTCGAATGCTGCCCCCGCCCGGGCCCGTCCACCGGCGTGCAGGACCGTCACGTCTTCCCCGCGCCGACCATGTTCCGCAAACCGTTCGGTGAAGCCGAGTTCGTCGACGCCGCCAGGCGCAGCAACGCGGTACCGATACCGCACCCACTGGCGTTGGAGGTCTGTGCGCCCCGCGGCCTGCGACTGATCCACGGCGTGCCGGCGGCCTATACGAGAGCCGCCGGCGAGATGTATGTCGAGCGCCTGCTCCGTCAGATCGAGCGCATCGCCCCCCTGTTCGACCGGGACCGGGACGTGGTGCAGCTGGTGCTGGAGCATTTCAGCGGCCTGCTCGATGTCGCCCACGTGCTGCGGGTGGTCGAGAGCCTCGGCCGCCAGTTCCATTTCTCGCCGGATCCCGACCGGGAGTTCCGCGTGGCCTTCGGCGGCGCGCAACCGGCCGCCGCCGAGATCAGGCGCTTCGCCGAGGCGGGACTGAACCGGGCCTCGCTCTCCGTGACGGTGCCGGGCCGGCGCTCCGCGGCATTGCGCCAACGCAGCATCGAGCCGGTGCTCCAGGCGATTTCCGGCTGCCGGGAGGCGGGCCTGCGCAGCACCGCGCTCACGCTGCGCTTCGACTACGCCGCCTACGACGAGCAGACGGCAACGGCTGCGATCGCCGCGCTGGTCGCGGACCGGCCGGAGCGGATCGCGCTGACCGGCCGCTCGCTGGGCGTCGTCGCCGCGGCCGGTCAGCGCACGCTCAGCGACTGCGGCTACCGGCTGATCGGGCCGGACGAGTACGCGCTGCCCGACGACGACCTGGCGATGGCCGCGGCGGCGGGCACCCTGGGCATCGGCCCCAGCGGCTACTGCGCGGCGGGCGACTGCGACGTCCTCGGCTTCGGCGCGGGCGCGCTCAGCCGCATAGGCGACGTGTGGTGCAGGAACCTGCCCGAAGTGGCAGCCTGGGAGAGCGCGATAGACGCCGAGAGTCTGCCGCTGTGCTGCGGCCACGCGCTCGATCCGGACGAGCGCCTGCGGGCCGACATCGTCCGCGATCTGCTGTGCCGCCGCCGGCTCGACATCCGTGCCATCGAGCGCCGCTGGCAACTGGACTTCGCCGCGCACTTCGCCGGCACGCTCGCGCGACTGCGGCGCCACGAAGAGCTGGGACGACTGACGATCGGGCGTGACGAGCTGCGGATTCTTTCGCGGGACGGCGATGCTGTCCGTATAATTGCGCTGTGCTTCACGCCCGACCACCAGGACCCCGGCGCCGCCGGACGACAGCCCGCTCCGTCAGGCCGGCACTGAGCCCGGGCGCAGGCCCGCGCCGCCCTGGCCACTCTGTCCGCCCTGGCCACTCTGTCCGCCCTGGCCACTC
>CAYQZN010000273.1:0-3910 GCA_964421805.1 uncultured Woeseiaceae bacterium | reverse complement strand
GGAGGGCCTTGTGGGAGGGCCTTGTGGGAGGGCCTTCAGGCCCGATCCCACTAACCCCGATCCGCCTCCACCTCGTTCAGCCGCCCGGTTTTCACGTCATACACGAACCCGCGCACCGCGTCCTTGTGCGGCACGAAGGGACTGTTGCGGATGCGCCGGATGGACTGCGCCACGTCATCGGCCGGGTCCGGGAAAGCCTCCAGCGCGAAGTGCGGCCGCACGCCGGTCTCCTCTTCGATCTCCGCCTTCACCGCGTCGTCCTTGAAGGTGAGCATGCCGCAGTCGGTGTGGTGGATCAGCACGATCTCCCGGGTGCCGAGCAGGCGCTGGGAGATGGCCAGCGAGCGGATCACGTCGTCCGTCACCACGCCACCTGCATTGCGGATGACGTGGGCGTCGCCTTCCTCCAGGCCGAGCAGCCGGCCCGTCTCCAGGCGCGCGTCCATGCAGGCGACCACCGCCACCTTTTTACCCGGAGGCATGGGCTTGTCGCCCTTGTCGAAGCTCTCCGCGTAGCGTTCGTTCGCGGCAAGGAATTCCTCGGTTGCAGACATGCTCTTTCTCCCGGCTGGTGGGTACAGGGTCCGGAAGGCTACCGGCCGCGGCGTCCGCCGTGAAATAGAGCTTTGTTACCGCGGTATTCCATCCTGTTATATGGCCAGGATATGACCCGGATATGGTCGGGCATGACGGATGCCGCTGCGCCGGAAACGGCGTATGCTCCGGGCTGGTCGTCAGATCAGGGGGAGCGGTATGACCACCATCACCGAGATCGCCGCGGACGTGTTCCGTATCTCCACCTTCGTGCCCGAGGCCGGCATCCAGTTCAACCAGTTCCTCGTCCGCGACGAGGAGCCCCTGCTCTACCACACGGGCATGCAGTCGATCTTCCCGGCGGTGTACGAGGCGGTCGGCAAGGTGATCGAGCCGGCGAGCCTGCGCTGGATCGGCTTCAGCCACTTCGAGCCGGACGAGTGCGGGTCCCTGAACCGCTGGCTCGAGGCGGCGCCGGCCGCGGCCGCCGTGAGCAGCCACGTAGGCGCGATGGTATTCCTGGGCGATTATGCGCAGCGCCCGCCGCGCATACTGGAAGACGGCGAGACCTTCGCGACCGGCGCGCGCCGATTCCGTTTCTGCGCGACGCCGCACCTGCCACACGGCTGGGACGCTGCCATGCTGTTCGAGGAGACCGAGCGGGTGCTGTTCTGCTCGGATCTGCTGCACCAGCTCGGCGACGTGGAGGCGGCCACCGGCAACAGCGTCACCGAACGCTTCCGCGAGACGCTGACCAACTACCAGCAGGGGCCGATGGCCCAATACATGCCCTGGACGCCGCATACCGGCACGCACCTGGCACGGCTCGCCGCCCTGAACCCCCGGGTCTGCGCCACGATGCACGGCGCCGCCTACGAGGGCGACGGCGCGCAGGCGATGACCGAGGTGGGCGAGGTGATGCGGGAGGTCTACGCGCCGGTCTGACCGGGCCGTCCGGGTCAGGGCCGGAGTCTGTCGGGCCGGGCGGCCGGCTCCGGTGCATCGTTCAGAGGGTAGGCATCGGCCACGTAGCCCGGCCCTTTCATCACGAAGATGATGAAGCATGCGATGGAGACGGTCAGCGCCGCCGTCCAGAAGGTCACCACCAGCGCGATCGCGAAAATATCCACGCTGGCGATGCGCTTCGCCACGTCGAATCCCGGGTCGCCGGCGAGCCAGAGCCGGATCAGGCCGGAGAGCACGAACGGAGCGGCGGTGCCGAGCAGCACGATCCTCGGCATGCGCCGCAGGATGTCCAGCTCGATGCCGGGCGGCTCCCGCCGGTCGTGCAGTCGGTTGAACAGGCCGTCCATGAGAACAGATTAGCATCGCGCCCGTCCGGGCGGCAGCGGGCTTCAGCTCCTGTCGAGGTTCGTCGGGTGGCGGCCGGGCCGGTCGGCCGGTGCAACTTCTGCAGGACGCTGCGCAGGCCTTGCCACGAACAGCCCGGTGCGGCGTGTACGCGGGGCTCCGGCCCGGTACGTTGCGGCTGGCATGTTCCCTGCATCCTGTCCCGCGACGAAGCTGAAGAGAGTCGTCGGCCCTTCCGGGTCGGCGGGACGAATATGACCATACACCTCGCTTTCCAGCCCCTGATCGCTCTGCTCGCGGGCATCCTGATCCTGGTGGTGCCCCGGCTGTTGAACTACGTCGTGGCCGGCTACCTCATCCTGGTGGGCGTCGCCGGTCTGATGGGCGTATAGGCCCGGACGGAAACGCCATGTCGGCGGACTCCGGCATTCCCATCCCCGCGATGGAGGTGGCCTGGTCGCAGGTGGTGTTCCACCTGTGGCAGCTCGCGATCGCATGGGTGCTGTCCCTGCCGGTCGCTTGGGACCGGGAGCGCGAGAGCCGCGGCGCCGGCCTGAGGACTTTCCCGCTGGTGGCCGTGGCCGCCTGCGGCTACACCCTGGTGGGCATTTCGGTGCTCACGTCCACCGAGGCGGAGTCGCGCATACTGCAGGGTCTCATCACCGGCATCGGCTTCATCGGCGGCGGCGCCATCCTCAAGAGCGGCGGCAACGTCAGCGGCACCGCCACGGCCGCGAGCATCTGGAATACCGGCCTGATCGGCATGGCCGTCGCATTCAGCCGCTACGAGATCGCCCTGGTCATGGCCCTGATCAACTTCGTGACGCTGCGCTATGTGCGGCACCTGAAGCAGAATCCGGGCGGGCGCGGCGACGAGTCCTGAGACGGGCCTGGTGCCTGCAGCCGTCCGTTCCGGCGGGAGCGCCGTATGAGGCGCCCCCGCCGGACGGTACTGTGCGTCAGCTGCCGTCGGGCAGCCGGATCGGTTTCGCCCGGTAGACACGCGGGCTGTCGCATTCCAGCGCGCCGGGGAATATCTGCTGGGCCTTCTGCCAGCCGCCCTCGTTGGCGTAGGCGTCCCAGTCCTTGCCGAAGGCTGCGTAGTCGCGGTAGCCGGTCACCCACTTGAAGTCGTAGTCGGCATCCACCGGCTCGCCGTAGGCGGGGAAGAATACCCAGTGCGGCGAGTCGCCGCCGGCCGAGGTCTCGTACTCGATCCATTCCCGGATCGCCCCCAGGCCCACTTCCATGTTGGCACTACGCTCCACTTCGCAGTCGGCGAACGTCAGTAGCGGCGCTTTCGGCGGCTCGCCGCCGGCCTCTCTCATCGGCATGACCGCATAGTTCATATGCGCCGCGCAGGTGACCACGTCGGCGAAGGCGCGCTGCAGCTCGCCGCCTTTCGTGTGCCAGATATCGAGGCTCTCGCCCATGGCCGCGCCGCTCGGCCATCCGCCGAGCCAGCCGACGTCCCAGCCGGCATGATCGCCGCTGACGAAGTCCGGCATGAGCAGCCAGGCCTGATAACCGGTGTCGGCGTCATTGTCGTCCGTGAAAGCATTCCAGCGGGCGATCACCTTCTCCAGGTCGCCCATGTCCTTGCCCTCGTTGAAGGTGCAGGGAAAGAACTCGGCGGGCCGTATCTGCGGCGAGTCGTCCTGCGCCGAGGCGGGTCCGGCAAGTAGCAACAGCCAGCCGGCCACGAGCAGCGTCGTGAATCGAGTCTTCATGATGTATCCCCCTGATTATCTTTTGATTATTGGTTGACTATGGTTATTGTCGGCGATGCGATACTTGCATCTGCAACCATACTACCCCGGAATTAGACCGGGCGCTCAGGGAGTTCGCTCAGGATGGTGCCCGCCGCAACGGTCATCGGCACGAAAGCGGGCCCGCAAATCTGGCCCAACGGCAGAAGAAAGCCGGCGGACCCTTCCCTGGATCCGCCGGCAAACATGCGCCCCGGGGGCGGGGGCGCTGAGGTGCCTGGTTTGTTGACTTAATCTACCAACGCACGGCCGCTGGATCGGTTGACAGGCAGGAGGGCCTTCAGGCCCGACCCGCT
>CAYQZN010000272.1:0-3946 GCA_964421805.1 uncultured Woeseiaceae bacterium | reverse complement strand
TGCCCGCCAGGATGGAGCCGAGCACCGCCAGGATCAGCCCGAGCGGCGGCAGCAGCGCCCGGAATATGCGGGCTCCCAGGTGTTCGCCGTCGCCGGTCACCTCGTCCGGCGCCGGCATGGACTCCGGCCGCAGGAACGCGGTGGCCGCCACGTAGGCGACGTACAGCGCCACGAGCAGCAGCCCGGGCACGAGCGCGCCGGCGAACAGGTCGCCCACCGATACGGTCTCCGGCGAGAAGATGCCCTGTTCCAGCTGCGCTTCCTGATAGGCGGACGACAGCACGTCGCCCAGCAGCACCAGGATGATGGACGGCGGGATGATCTGGCCGAGCGTGCCCGAGGCGCAGATGGTGCCGCAGGCCACCGACGGCGAGTAGCCCCGCTTCAGCATGGTCGGCAGGGAGAGCAGCCCCATGGTCACCACCGTCGCTCCCACGATGCCCGTGCTGGCTGCCAGCAGCATGCCGACGAGGGTGACCGAGATGCCGAGCCCGCCGCGAACCCGTCCGAACAGCGCGGAAAGGGTATCCAGCAGTTCCTCGGCAATGCGCGCGCGCTCGAGCGTGATACCCATGAATACGAACAGCGGCACCGCCACCAGGGTCTCGTTGCCCATGATGCCGTACAACCGGTTCGGGATGCTGGCCAGGAAGGCCGCGTCGAACACGCCGGCCGCGATGCCGATGCCGGCGAAGACGAGGGCGGTGCCGCCCAGGGTGAACGCCACCGGAAACCCGGCCAGCAGCACCAGGATCACGGCGAGGAAGAGCAGCGCAGACATCCACTCCATCGCTCAGCCCCTGATGTCTTCGCTGTCGCCGTCCACGGCCGCCACCCCGTAGCCGCGGTACAGAGTCAGCGCGGAACGCAGCAGCAGGGCCAGCGCCTGCAGCGCCACCGCTGCCGGCATTATCAGCAGACAGCTCTTCAGCAGCGGCGTCCAGGGATACGGCAGCCCGCCTGCCTCGCGGGATGACTCGCGGATGCGCCAGGAGGTCTCGACGTAGTCCCACGACTGCCACAGGAAGAACACCATGAGCGGCAACAGGAGCAGCAGCACGCCGGCGATGTCCACCACCGCCTTGCCCCGCTCGGACAGGCCCCGGTAGAAGACGTCCACCCGCACGTGCTGGTCCTGCTCCAGCGTGTAGGCGGCACCCAGCATGAACACCGCCGCGTGCATCCAGGTGATGCTCTCCTGCAGCCAGATGAAGCCGGCGTCGAAGACGTAGCGCAGCACCACGACGAGGAAGGTCACCAGCACCATCACCAGCGTGAGCCAGGAAACCGCGCGGCCGGTCGCCGTGCTCACCCGGTCGAGCGCGCGGCCAAGGCTCGCCAGCGACGCAGCCGTCGCCGCCCGGTCACTCATCCGCGCCGCCCGCCTTCTCGATGCGGCGCAGGAAGACCTGCATCTCCTTCGCCGCCTGCTTGTCGCCCCGCTCCTCGGCCACGGCGATGCCGCGCCGGTAGGCGGCCGCCGCAGCCCCGGCGTCGCCGGTGTCGGTTAGCGCGCGGCCCAGCAGTTTCCAGGCCGCGGAATAGCCGGGGTCGAGTTCCACCGCCCGCTGGAGGTGGGGCACGGCTTCCGCCGGTTCGGCGGCGGCCAGCCATTCGTTGCCCAGCGAATAACGCAGCAGGGCGTCCTCCCGCCCGCTTTCGAGCAGCTCCTGCAATGCCTGCCGCCGATCGCCCGCCATCAGCGCCTCCAGAATATCGGCGTCACCAGCACGAGCAGCGTGAAGATCTCGAGCCGCCCCATCACCATCGCGAGGATCGCCACCCACTTGCCGAGGGTGGGAACCGTCATGAAGCCGCTGGCCACGTCGCCCAGGCCGGGACCCAGATTGTTCAGCACCGCCGCCACCGCCGAGAAGGCGGTCACCTGGTCCAGGCCCGTGGAGAGCATCATCATCATCATGACCGCGAAAACCACCACGTACACCGAGAAGAAGCCCCACACCGCCTCGATCACCCGGGCCTGCACCGCTCTCGGCCCCAGTTTCACCGGGATTTCCGCGCTGGGATGCACCAGCCGCGCGATCTCGCGCACCCCCTGCTTGTAGATCAGCAGCCAGCGGATCACCTTCATGCCGCCGGCCGTGGAGCCTGCGCAGCCGCCGATGAAGCTCGCGAAAATGAGCAGCACCGGCAGGGCGCCGGGCCAGGCCGAATAGTTGGCGGTGGTGAAGCCGGTGGTGGTCGCGATGGACACCGCCTGGAACAGCCCGTGCTCCATGGCCTGCAGCGGGTTCTCGTAGGTGCCCCGCAGCGCAAGCACCACGACAATAGTCGCCACCAGCATCATCAGGATGAACGAGTAGGCCCGGAACTCCGGATCCTTGAAATAGTGCGCGATGCTGCTGTAGCGCCAGGCGAAGAAATGCAGCGAGAAGTTGATGCCGGCCAGGAACATGAACACGACCGCGATGAGGTTGATCGTGGTCGACTGGAAATGGCCGATGCTGAGATCGTGGGTCGAGAAGCCGCCGATCGCCACGGTGCTGAAGCTGTGGCACAGCGCATCGAACACGCTCATGCCCGCGGCCCAGTAGGACGCGGCGCAGATGATGGTGAAGCCGAGGTACAGATACCACAGCGCCTTCGCCGTCTCGGTGATGCGCGGCGTGAGCTTGGTGTCCTTGATCGGACCCGGCGTCTCCGCCCGGTAGAGCTGCATGCCGCCGACGCCGAGCATGGGCAGGATGGCCACCGCCAGCACGATGATGCCCATGCCCCCCAGCCACTGCAGCTGCTGGCGGTACCACAGGATGGAGCGGGGCAGGGCGTCGAGGCCCGTCAGCACCGTGGCACCGGTGGTCGTCAGGCCGGACATGGACTCGAATACCGCGTCGGTGAACGACATCGTGGGCACGTCGGAGAAATACAGCGGCGCGGCGCCGAAGGTGCCCAGCACCAGCCAGAAAGACGCCACCACCAGGAAGCCGTCCCGCAGCCTCAGGTCGGCCCGGGCGTCCCGCACCGGCAGCCAGAGGAAGAAGCCCGCCGCGAGGTTGAGCAGGAAGCCCTCGACGAACGCCAGCCAGCCGCCATCGCCGTAGATCAGCGAGACGACGACGGGCGGCAGCATCGTCACGCTGAACATCATCAGCAGCAGGCCGAGGATGCGCTGGACGACGACCCGGTTCATCGCTCCGCCGATCCCCGCCGCTGTCTGTGACTCGCAGTAACGGTCATACCGGTCAGACGAAAGACACGCCTACCTGGAACAGTTCCTCCACGTCCTCGATGCGGCGCCGGTCCGTCATGAATAGGATCACGTGGTCGTCGGCCTGCACTTCCGTGTCGTGATGGGCGAATATCACCTGGTCGTCGCGCACCAGCGCGGCGATGGTCGTGCCCCGCGGTATCGGGATGTCCTCGATCCGCCGACCCACCACCTTCGAGTTCTCCGGCGAGCCGTGGGCCACGGCCTCGATGGCCTCGGCGGCGCCCCGGCGCATGGAATGCACCTTCACCACGTCGCCGCGGCGCACGTGTGCGAGCAGCGAGCCGATGGTCACCTGCTGGGGCGAGATGGCGATGTCGATGGTGCCCGCCTCGACCAGCTCGGCATAGGAGGGCCGGTTGATGAGCGCCATCACCTTGTGGGCGCCCAGCCGCTTCGCCAGCATCGCGGACAGGATATTCGCCTCCTCGGCGTTGGTCAGCGCGCAGAAGACGTCGGTGGAGTCGATGTTCTCCTCGAGCAGCAGTTCCTCGTCGGCGGCGTCGCCCACCAGCACGATGGCCTTGGCCAGCTGCTCGGAGATGCGCCGCGCCCGCTCCGGGTTGCGCTCGATGATCTTCACCTGGTTGGTCTGTTCCAGCGCCATGGCGAGGCGGAAGCCGATGTTGCCGCCGCCGGCGATGACCACCCGGCGGATGGGATCGTCCAGCTTGCGCATCTCGCTCATGAACACGCGGATGTCCTTGCGCGCCGCCA
>CAYQZN010000271.1:0-3958 GCA_964421805.1 uncultured Woeseiaceae bacterium | reverse complement strand
GCGGCCATGAACGATGCCATCCGGCGGGTGGAGGAGACGACCCGGGAGAAGATGTCCGGCCTCACCTCGGGTATGGGCCTGCCGCCGGGGATGAAGCTGCCTTTCGGTTGATCCGCCCATGGTGTACTCGCCGCTGCTCGTCCAGCTCATAGAGACCCTCCGTTGTCTGCCCGGCGTGGGGCAGAAGTCGGCCCAGCGCATGGCTTTCCATCTGCTGGAGCGCGACCCGGACGGAGCCGGCCGGTTGTCCGCGGCCCTGGCGGAGGCGGTGGCCGGCATCGGCAAGTGCGAGCGCTGCCGGATGTTCTCCGAGGAGCCGGTCTGCCCCGTGTGTCGGGACGCCTCCCGCGATGCGAGCCAGCTCTGTATCGTCGAGATGCCGGCCGACGTCATGGCGATAGAAGACCACACCGGTTACCGGGGGCGGTATTTCGTGCTGCTGGGGCATCTCTCGCCGCTCGACGGCATCGGTCCGGAGGAACTCGGCCTTGGGCGTCTCGAGTCCCTGCTCGAGGAGGGCGAAGTCGAGGAGGTCATCATCGCCACCAATCCCACCGTGGAGGGCGATGCCACGGCGCATTACCTGGCCGAGCTCGCGGCGCGCCGCGACATAGGCGCCAGCCGCATCGCCCACGGCGTGCCCATCGGCGGCGAGCTGGAATACGTGGACGGAGGTACCCTGTCCCACGCCTTCGCGGGCCGACGCGCCATCGGCGCCTGAGCCTGCAGGCCGGCGAGACCGGCGAGAGAACGAGGAGGTCGAGATGAGCGACGACAAGAGAGACCCGGACTGCCTGTTCTGCAAGATCGTGACCGGCGAGATTCCCGCCGAGCCGGTCTACGAGTCGGACACGGTCATCGGCTTCCGGGACATCAATCCCCAGGCGCCGACCCACGTGCTGTTCATCCCGCGGGAGCACATCCCGACCATCAACGACATCGATCCGGCGCACCACGCGCTGGTGGGTGAACTCTTCGGCGCCGCGAAGTCCGTGGCGGCCGGGGAGGGCCATGCCGATGACGGTTACCGGGTGGTCATGAACTGCAACGAGGGCGCCGGCCAGAGCGTCTTCCACATCCACCTGCATCTGCTGGCCGGACGGAAGCTCGGCTGGCCGCCGGGCTGAGCGCCGCTCAGTAGTCGTCCCGGCGCAGCTGGCGGGTCAGGTTCAGCAGCCGCCGATAGCTCGTGTAGCGCCGCTCGCTGATCAAGCCGGATTCCACGTCCGCACACACGGCACAGCCCGGCTCGGACCGGTGCAGGCAATCGTTGAACCGGCACCCCGCCGCGGCGGCCCGGATCTCCCGGAAACCGGCGCCCACGTCCACGTCCGCCGCGATGTGCGGGGCGAAGTCCCGCACGCCGGGTGAGTCGATCAGCCGTCCGCCGCGGGGCAGGGCGATCATCTCCGCGGCCACCGTCGTGTGGCGACCTTCCCGCCGCGCCTCCGAGACCGCGGCGATGCGCTGCCCGGCACCCGGGACGACGGCGTTGATGAGGGAGGACTTGCCGATGCCCGACTGGCCGACCAGCATGCTGACATGTCCGGCCAGGAGGTCGGCGAGTGCGCCGATGCCGACGCCGGCCTCGGCGGAGACCCTCAGCACCGGGTAGTCCAGCGCCTCGTAGACGGCCAGCTCCGGGGGTTCGGCATGAACCAGATCGGTTTTGTTGAAGACGACGGCGGCCTCGATGCCCATGAGTTCGGCGGCACAGAGATAGCGGTCCACGATGAAGAAGTCGGGTTCCGGCAGCACCGCGGCGGTCACCACCAGCTGGTCGAGGTTCGCGGCCAGCGTCTCCGGGCGCCCGCGGCTGTCGATGCGGGCCAGCACGTTGTCACGGGGCGCCACGGCCGTGACCAGCCAGTCCGGCTCGCCCGCGATCGGCGCCGCCTGCACGCGGTCGCCGCACACGACCCGGAGCCGTTTGCCCTTGGCGCGGGCGGGCAGCCGCCGGCCGTCGGCCGACTCCAGTTCCAGCCGATGGCCGCGGGCCGCGGTGACGGTGAGGGCGCGGTCCGCGGACGAGTCACTGCCTCGTTTGTTCGTCATGGCCGAAGTATAGGCCGTGCGGTCCGGCCGCGTGCGCCCCTCTGCTACACTGCCCGCAGTCTGGCGGCACGGCGGAGCGTATGACGGACGGGAGAACGGCAGGTAAGGGCCCTGGGAATCTGATCTGGATCGATCTGGAGATGACCGGGCTCGATACGGTTAACGACCGGATCATCGAGATCGCCACCATCGTCACGGATCCGGACCTGAACGAAATCGCGGAAGGCCCGGTGCTGGCCATTCACCAGCCCGACGAGGTAATGGCCCGCATGGACGAATGGAACCGCACCCAGCATGGCGGCTCCGGGCTTACGCAGCGGGTCGCGGAAAGCCGGGTGACCGAAGCCCAGGCCGAGCAGGCGACGCTCGCCTTCCTGCGTCAGCACGTCGAGGCGGGCACCTCGCCCATGTGCGGCAACAGCATTTGCCAGGACCGGCGTTTCCTGGCCCGCTGCATGCCCGAGCTGGAGGCGTTCTTCCATTACCGTAATCTGGACGTGAGCACGCTGAAGATCCTGGCCAGCCTGTGGGCACCGCCGGTCGCCGCCGGCTTCCAGAAGGAGTCGAGCCACCGCGCGCTGGACGACATCCGCGACTCCATCGCCGAGCTGCGTCATTACCGGGAGCACCTGTTCTCCGTGGCGGCGATGCAGACCGGCTGACAGCGTGTGACCATGGAACCCCCGTTCTCGCCGGCGGCCGAGCGCAACCGCCGGCCGATCCTGTCCGTATTGCGCCGTCACCTCCAGCGCGGCTGCCGGGTGCTGGAAATCGGCGCGGGCAGCGGTCAGCACGCACGCTATTTCGCGTCAGAGCTGGCTGAGGTCCAGTGGCAGACAAGCGAGGTGGGGCCCAACCTGTCTATGCTGGCCGCCGGCCTGCAGGCGCCCGACGCACCGCCGCTGCCGCCGCCCGTGGGGCTGGACGTGTTGCGGGACCATTGGCCGGACGGTCCCTTCGATGCCGTCTATACCGCCAACACCGCCCATATCATGAGCTGGCCGGCCGTGTGCGCCATGCTGGCAGGCGCCGCCCGCGTACTCCGGCCGGACGGCCTGCTGCTGATCTACGGCCCCTTCTCGCGGGGCGGCCGCCAGACCAGCGACAGCAACGTGCGGTTCGACGGGCAGCTGCGCGGGCGCGACCCGGCCATGGGTATCCGCGACCTCGACGACATGGATGCGGAGGCCGCCCGGCACGGGCTGGAGCGGGAGGGCGAATACGCGATGCCGGCCAATAATCTGCTCCTGGTCTGGCGCCGGACCGCGGCCGGCTGACCGGAGAGCGACCGCTGGCACCGCGTCCGGGCTTGCTTTATAGTCACTTCTGACGCTCCCGATCGGGGGCAATTCGACTTGGGTTTCAGGAACTTGAATACACTCCTTCACAAGATGCCTTTCTTGGCGGCGCTGCTGCTCGCCGTACTGGCGCAGAGCGCCGTGGCGCAGACCCGCTACGTCTCCGACGAGTTCGAGATCACGCTCAGGACGGGGCCGAGCACGGCCAACCAGATCGTCCGCATGCTGGAGAGCGGTACCCAGCTCGAGATGCTGGAGCAGGATCCGGAGAGCGGCTATACCCGGGTGCGCACGCTGGGCGGGACCGAAGGCTGGGTGATCAGCCGCTACCTGATGCCGGAACCGGCGGCGCGGGATCAGCTCGCCGACATGCGTCAGCGGCTGGAGACGATCCGCAATCAGAGCGGCGACCTGGGCGCGCAGATGGACGACCTCACCCGCGCCAAGCAGGAAGCGGAGGCCCGCATCCGGACACTCGAGGCGGAGAACAAGCAGCTCGAGGCGGAACTCGCGGAGATCCGGCGGACGGCCTCCAACGTGCTGGCCATCGATGCGGAGAACAACGCGCTGCGCGAGCAGCTCTCCACGGCGGAGGTGCAGATCGC
>CAYQZN010000270.1:0-3967 GCA_964421805.1 uncultured Woeseiaceae bacterium | reverse complement strand
ATTCGGAGAGGATCTTCTCGCCGTCGCGCAGCGTCAGCATCCAGCCGTCGTCGCTGGGACCGATCACCGTGCCCGTCGGTTCGTTGGTCACGTCCACGAGTGTGGCCTCGGTGACGATCTGCCCGGCGCCCAGACCGTCGTACCAGGCCTGGGGCTGCTGCTGGAAGATGTACGGGTCGCGAATCGAGTAGAACCGTTCGTCCGTGTCCGTGTCGAGCGGGTGCGAGCGATAACCCGTGCCGAGGCTGATGGACAGGTAGCGCTTGTCCTGCCCCGGGTCGCGGAAGATCGCGATGTCCGGCGCCACGAAGAAGCGGCGCTCATTGGCCAGACCCGACAGACCGCTCTCGATGCCGAAGGTGCCGATGACCCCGCCGGCCACGAGATCCGACGGCGGCTGGCCGTCGAAGATGTCGAAGCGCCAGAGCTGGCCGCCCATGTCGCCCACGTACATGCGGTCTGCGCGGCCGTTGCCGTTCATATCCGCCACCGTCACGTCCGACGGGATGGCGCGTTTCATCTTCGGCAGCACCAGGTCGTGGGACGCATCGCTGCCGGCGGACCAGAGCAGCTCGCCGTCGTCGACGTCCACCATGAAGATGGCGTTGCCGAAGGAGTCCTCGGCGCTCGAGAACGCGCCTGGCTCGTCGTGGGCCACGTCATAACCACCCGCGAAAATCAGCACGGTCTTGTGGTCCGCCTGGCTCGCCCCGTCGACGGCCACCCGCGCCGCGACCGGCGTCGACCAGCTCTGCCCGATCGTCGGGTTCGAGAACTTCCACGCCAGCTCCGGCGACTCGGGATCGGTGATGTCGATCGCGTAATAGCTGCCACCGCCACGGCGCATGCCGAACACCAGGTAGACGTTGTCGATGCCGGTATCGATCAGGCCGTTGTTGTTCTTGTCGATGATGACGGCCTGCATGTTGCCGTCGACCCCGTAGTGCTTGTTTGCGGACTTCGGGTTCTCGAACAGGCGCGCCAGATCGGAGAGTTTCTCCCGCGGCAAGAAGGCCCAGAGTTCACTCCCGTCTTCTGCGTCGATGGCGTGCACGTAGCCTTCGTTGGTGCCCACGAAGACGATGCTGCGGACATTGGCCTCGGTGGTGCCGTAGACCACGACCGCGGGGCGCGAATGGAGAGGGTCGCCCATCTGGTCACGCTGGGTGGTAAGTGGATCGCCATCTTCGTCCTGGACGTCCTCGCCCAGTGCCCAGGCGATCAGGTCGGACTTCGATGGCTCGGTGGAGGCGCCGGTCAGGCCCAGATCGGACAGCGCGAAGTTGCCCGCGTTAGCCAGGGAGACCGCATTGGCCGGAGCCGTGAGATCCACGCCGTTGTTGCCGGTCAGGTTGGTGTACAGGTTGCGGGACGACGGGGACGGCAGCTCGTTGGCGGCACCGCCCAGCTGAACCACCCGACCGTCGTCGACGTCTGACCAGAAGCTGCGGGCCGTCTCGGTCTGCCCGGAGTTCGGGTCAGCCTGCTTGAAGAAGCCCGTTGCCGGGTCGACAGCCTCGATGCCGTTCGCGTCAACGATCTTGCCGCCGACCAGCTTGTATTTCTTCAGATTGCCCGGCCAGCGCAGCTTGCGATCGGCCCGGAATACCGTCACGTACAGCTCGTTCAGGTTCTGGGCCCGGTTGAAGGCGTTCACCGGCACCGCCGGCGCCGTGAAGGTCACTTCCTGCTGGCTGATCGTGTTCAGGATCTGGGTCAGCGCGTCGGTCAGGCCCTGGGTGTTGTCGGCCGTGTAGTACTGGCCGCCGCCGACCTCAGCCGTCTCTTTCAGCAGCGGGAAGTCCGTGCGGAAACCGATGGTGTAGGTGTTGACATGGGGCGTACCCAGTTCGTCGCCGTTGAGGTCGCCCTTGAAGAGGTATTCGGCAATGTCGTCCAGGCAGGCGCCGCCGCCGGAGCCGGTGCAGCCATTGCGGCCGGTCACCACGGAGTAGTCCGGCAGCCAGCTGGTCAGGTTGTAGTTCTGCACGTCCCAATCGCTGACCGGCAGACCATCGGTGAGCAGGACGATGAAGTTACGCGAGCAGGAGTAGGTGACCGGGTTTACGTAGGTGTCCGGGCTGGTGGAGGTATCCACCGCGGCCAAGTCCTGGTCGGTGCGCCAGTGCCAGTAGTGGTATTCCGGACTCATGCCGCGGTAGTAGCGCGCCGCCTCCCACATAGTTTCGGCCAGCGGCGTCACGCCGCTGGCGGGGAGGTTGTCGATCGCGTCAAAGAGCTCTGCCCGGCTGTCCTCGATGCGTTCCATGGCCTTGATCACCTGACCGCCGTCGTCGAAGTTGAAGCGCATCATGCCGACGTTGACGTCGTTGACGGAGCCGAGCACGTTCTTGGCCACTTCCTTGAGGATGTCGGTGCGGCGCTTAAAGACGCTGGGCGGATTGGCGGCCCAGTTCATGTAGTTGCCGTCGACGATTTTGTAAGTGGTATCGGCGAGGCCGGCGCCCCAGACCAGTGACTGGTCCGGATCCGAGGTCCAGGGCAGGTTGTCCAGGCCCCGCTGGGCGAAGACTGCGGCGCCGGAGTCGGTCTCGCCGTGCAGGCCCGAGTCCCGCGCGCACTCGACGGGACTCGAGTTGTCACTCGGGTCCAGCCGCGCCCACTGATCCGTGTCGTCCTCGTCCGGATATTCCCGGTACTGCACGAACTTGTCCGTGTACGCGCCCGTCGCCCGTAGTTCGGCCGTAGCGCGGTCGCAGAAGAACGAATCCTTGTCGAGCTGGGCGAGGGAGACGGAGCAGTCCGGGGTCGCCGTGGTGTTGGTGGTCCAGTACAACTTGGAGCTGTCACAGGAGCCGCTGTAGTCCCGGTCCGGATCGTAGTCTTCCTGCACCAGTTCCTGAGTCTGCATACTGCCGGAGGAGTCCATGATGAACAGGATGTTCGGCCTGTCCTCGGGCAGCGTCGTCGGGTTCAGCACCAGCAGTTCGGTGTCATCCGCAAAGGCGCCGCCGCCGGCTGCCAGCGCGAGCAATGCACCCGCCGTCAGCGCTCGTATGTTCTGTGTATTCCGAGTCATATCCCTATCCTCGTGTCTCGAACGACCGCTTGCCGGAGGTCTCCGGCGGCGTGCTCACGTTGATCTGCCGCACACGGCTGTCCTCTAGCCGGTAGACGACCGTGCCCACCGCCTCGTCGCGGTCGTTCATGTTCAGGACCGCCTCGCGGAAGGCCCTGAGCGTCATCGTGCGGCCGTCGAAGACGTAGCGTGTCTCGCCCTCGACCCGCAGCGTCACCCGGTCGCAGTCGTCACATTCCCGCAGGATCACGCTGCCGAATTCGTTGGCGGGGAGCGTCAGATGCTTGACCCACACCTCGTAAGCCTCTTCTACTGCCGGCGGCGCTGCCGCCGCCACCTGGGCGAGGCCGGCCAGCGCCAGCATTGTCAGTGTCATCCGTAATCTCATGTCGCTGTCTCCCTCGGTGATCCTTCCGCCTCAGGGGCAGACGTCGGTGATGCCCTTCGGCCCGACGATGTAGAAGTTCTGGGTGTGCTCGGCGGTCGCGCCCCGGGTGGATTCCGCGGTCGCGATCGTCTGGAAATGGAATGCGGCAATGCCCTTGCCGGCGCCTATACTGAAAGCGGCATCCGGCACCAGCGTGTTGCACTGGTAAGTGGTGGTCGATTCCACCGTATCCGTAACGTTGATGGCATGCGGTGCGATGATATTCGGCGCCGCCGTCTGGAACGTGCCCTGTGCCAGCGCCTCGTCCACGCCGGATTCGGCGGCCTGAAATGCGCTCTCCAGGAACTGGTTGTTGCCGGCCATGGTGAGTTCGGTGGTGGCCGTGTTCATGCCGGAGATGGCCAGCAGCGTCAGGACCATCAGCAGGACCAGGCCCACTACCAGCGCCGCACCGCTCTGGCGCTGGCGCGTTGCATTGAATTTTTCGCTCGTCTGCCTCATGTGCGCACGTTCCTCAGCAGTATCGTTTTGGTCTTGAC
>CAYQZN010000269.1:0-4009 GCA_964421805.1 uncultured Woeseiaceae bacterium | reverse complement strand
CCGGCAACATCACCGCAATCCGTCCGCTGAAAGACGGCGTCATCGCCGATTTCACCGTGACCGAGAAGATGTTGCAGCACTTCATCAAGAAGGCGCACGGCAATCGCTTCTTCGCCCCGAGTCCCCGGGTGCTGGTGTGCGTGCCCTACGGCTCCACCCAGGTCGAGCGCCGCGCCATCCGCGAGTCCGCCGAGGGCGCCGGCGCCCGCAAGGTCTATCTCATCGAGGAACCCATGGCGGCGGCCATCGGCGCCGGCATGCCGGTGCACGAAGCCCGCGGCTCCATGGTGCTCGACATCGGCGGCGGCACTTCCGAGGTGGCCGTGATCTCCCTGAACGGCATCGTCTACGCCTCCTCCGTGCGCGTGGGCGGCGACCGCTTCGACGAGGCCATCACCAATTATGTGCGCCGTAATTACGGCATCCTGATCGGCGAGGCCACGGCCGAGCGGATCAAGCACGAGATCGGCTCCGCCTATCCCGGCCAGGAGGTCAAGGAGATCTCGGTGAAGGGCCGCAACCTGTCCGAGGGCGTGCCGCGGAGCTTCACGCTGAACAGCAACGAGATCCTGGAGGCACTGCAGGAGCCGCTGCAGGGCATCGTGGGCGCCGTGAAAGAGGCCCTGGAGCAGACTCCGCCGGAACTCGGGGCCGACGTGGCCGAGCGGGGCATCGTCCTCACCGGCGGCGGCGCCATGCTGAAAGACCTGGACAAGCTCCTCATGGAAGAGACCGGGCTGCCCGTGGTCATCGCCGACGACCCGCTGACGTGCGTGGCACGCGGCGGGGGCCGGGTGCTCGAACTCATGGACGAGCACGGACCGGCCGTCTTCGGCCTGGACTGAGCCGTCCGTGAGCGCGGCGGCCGCATCCACCGTCGCCGCCCAGTGAATATCCTGCACGGCCGGCGACCGGAGCGCCGGAGCCCGGCGGCCCGGGAGGCCGGCGGCCGGTTTCGGGCCCTTTTGTCATCCGTATGATGCTTATCATGCTTACCATTCAAGGGCATGGCGACAGCTCAGTCTGACACCCAGCGAAGAACGGCTCCGATGCGCTCGCTCGGCGCCCGCACGCTGGCGCTCGTGCTTCTGAGCGTCGTCGCGCTGGTGGTCGACCACCGTGAGAACCACCTGGATGCCGTGCGCCGGGCCATCGCCACCGCCATCTACCCACTGCAGGTCATCGTCGCGCTGCCCGCCGAGGCGTTCGGATGGGCCCGCGAGAGCGGCATCAGCCGCAGCGACCTGCAGCGGGAGAACAACCGGCTGAAGGCCGAACGCCTGGCCATCCGCGCCAAACTGCAGCAGATGGCCGCACTCGAATCCGAGAACGCACGGCTGCGCCTGATGCTGCAGACCACCACCCGTGTGGGCGACCGGGTGCGGGTGGCCGAGATCATGGCCGTCGACGCCAACCCCTACCGCCACGACATCGTCATCGACAAGGGCCGTCGGGACGGTGCCTACGAGGGCCAGGCCATCATCGACGCCACCGGCGTCGTGGGCCAGATCATGCACACCGGGCCGTTCACCTCCGAGGCCATGCTGATCAGCGACCCCGACCACGCGCTGCCGGTGGAAGTGAACCGGAACGGGTTGCGCACCATCGCCGTCGGCACTGGCGAGTACGACCGCCTCGACCTGCCCTTTCTGCCGAATAACGCCGACATCCGGCCCGGCGACCTGCTGGTCACCTCCGGGCTCGGCGGGGCCTTCCCGGCAGGCTACCCGGTGGGCGCAGTCAGCGAAGTCACGCCGAACCCGGCCGAGTCCTTCGCCACCATCCGCGCCCGGCCGGCCACCGCGCTGAACCAGGTGCGCGAGGTGCTGCTGATCTGGCCCGGCGAGCCGGAAACGCCGGCGGCGGACGAGCCGGGCGCCGATGCTGCCGCCGCCACGGACTCCGCGGTCGAAGCGGCGACGGAGGCGGACGATGAGTGATGCCGTGACCCTCGAGCGCTGGCCGGTGTGGTTCTGCCTGCTGGCGGCGCTGCTGCTCTCCATCATGCCGCTGCCGGAGCTCATCGAACCGTTCCGCCCGGACTGGGTGGCGCTGACGCTGATCTACTGGGCGCTCGCATTCCCGCGCGTGTTCGGCCTTCTCACCGCGTGGGTGAGCGGCCTGCTGCTCGACGTGGCCCAGGGCACGCTGCTCGGCCAGCACGCGCTGGCACTGACGGTGATGATCTACTTCCCGCTGCGCTTCCACCTGCGCCTGCGGGTTTTCCCCATCTGGCAGCTCTCGGCCACGGTGATGGCCCTGCTCGCCCTGTACCAGTTCATCCTGTTCTGGATCAACGGAACCGCAGGCGTCGCATCCGATCTCATGGACTATTGGGGTTCCGTCATCACCGGCGCGCTGCTGTGGCCGCCGCTGATGCTGTTCTTCAACGGCGTGCGCCAGCAGATGACGGCGACGAGGTAGACGATGCGCAGACGCGCTCCCATCAAGGACTCGGGTGCCGAGCAGCGGATGTTCCTGAACCGCGTGATCCTCGCGGTGCTGGTCGCGCTCGGCCTGATGGGGCTCGTGGTCGGCCGCCTGGTCCAGCTCCAGGTGCTCGAGCACGAGCATTTCGCGGACCTCTCCCAGGGCAATCGCATCCGCATCGAACCCGTGCCGCCCACCCGCGGCCTGATCTATGACAGGCAGGGGGTCATCCTGGCCGAGAACGTGCCCACCTATCAGCTCGAACTCGTGCCGGAGCAGGTGGAGGACGTGGATGCGACTCTCGCCGCCCTGATCGACGAGGGACTGCTCGCCGAGGAGGACCTGCCCCGCATCCGTACGCTGCTGGGCACGAACCAGCGCTTCACGCCCATCCCGCTGCGCTACCGGCTGGAGGAGGAGGAGCTGGCGCATTTCGCCATAGCGCGCCCGCGCTTCCCGGGCGTCGACATCCGCGCACGACTGATGCGCCACTACCCCTTCGACAGCGCCGCGGTGCATGCCATCGGCTATGTCGGCGGGCTGAGCAAGGAGGAACTGGAACGGCTGGAAGATCCGGCCGCGTACGCGGGCACCACCCAGTATGGCAAGACCGGCATCGAGCAGCGCTTCGAGGAGGTGCTGCACGGCGACGTCGGCCACCGCCAGGTGATCGCCAACGCCCGCGGGCGCACGCTCGGCCAGGTGCCGGGCGAGCAGCCCCGCCCGGGTGCCAACGTCTACGTCAGCCTGGACATCGAGCTGCAGCTGCTGGCCGAGGAAGCCATGGCGGGCCGGCGCGGGGCGGTGGTGGCGCTGGACCCGCGCAACGGCGAGGTGCTGGCACTGGTGAGTACGCCGGGCTTCGACCCCAACGCTTTCGCCGCGGGCCTGAAGCCCGCCGAATTCCGGGCCCTGAGCACGCACCCGGACCAGCCGCTGTTCAACCGGGCGATCCGCGGCCGCTACCCGCCGGGCTCCACCATCAAGCCGATGCTCGGCTTCGCCGCCCTGGAGGAGAGCGTCTCCGACCTGGATCACAGCCTGCGCTGCCCGGGCCATTTCTCGCTCCCCGGCAGCACCCACCGCTACCGGGACTGGAAGACCCACGGCCTGGTCAACCTGCACGACGCCATCACCGAGTCCTGCGATGTGTACTTCTATCAGATGTCGACCGAACTCGGTATCGACACGATGCACGACTATCTCGTCCGCTTCGGTCTGGGCAGCCGCACCGGCATCGACATCGCCGGGGAGACCGCCGGCGTCGTGCCGTCCCGGGCCTGGAAGCGCGAGAAGTTCTCCAGCCGCGCCAATCAGGTCTGGTTCCCCGGCGAGACGGTGATCGCCTCCATCGGCCAGGGCTACATGCTCACCACGCCGCTGCAGCTCGCGGTGGCCACCGCCGCCGTGGCCACCCGCGGCGAGCGCTACCGGCCGCACCTGGCGCTGGGTTGGGAAAACCCGCTGGACGGCGAGTTCCATCCCTTCGAACCCGAGCCGCTCACAGCGGTGGGCGTGCGTGAACCCCTGCACTGGGAGGTGGTCATCAACGCCATGCGCGACGTGCTCCAGGGCGAGA
>CAYQZN010000268.1:0-4011 GCA_964421805.1 uncultured Woeseiaceae bacterium | reverse complement strand
CGCGAGCCGAACAGGAAGCGCAGGGCCCGGCGCTGCATGCGTTCCGCCAGCGGCCGGCGCACGCGGGCATCCACCCGGGCGCGGCCGATGTCCAGCAGTTCGTGATAGCGCACGCCCGAGGGGCAGGTGGTCTCGCAGGCCTGGCAGGTGAGGCAGCGGTCGAGGTGAATCTGGGTCTCCCGCGTGACCTCGCCGCCCTCCAGCGCGCGCTTGATCAGATAGATGCGTCCGCGCGGGCCGTCCAATTCGTTGCCGAGCACCTGGAAAGTGGGGCAGGTGGCGTTGCAGAAGCCGCAATGGACACAGGTGCGTATCACCTCGGCGGCACGCCGGCCCTCGGGCCTGTCTCTCAGGTCGGCGAGCAGGTGCGTCTCCATGTCAGAGTGTCCCGTACATCCGACCCGGATTGAACACGCCCGCCGGGTCCAGCGCGGCCTTCAGGCGACGGTGCAGCGCGAGCAGTGCGTCGGGCAGCGGGTGGAAGGCGGGGACGGCGTCGTCGCCGCCCCGGTAACGGGTGGCGTGGCCGCCCGCGGCTGCCGCGGCGGCACGGACGGTGTCCGCATCCGCTTCGGTTGCGATCCAGCGCTGTGCGCCCGCCCAGTCGATCAGCTGGTCTCCCGGCAGTTCGAGCGGCGGCGCGGCGGCGGGGACCGACAGACGCCACAGCGGCAGCGGCGTCGCGAAGATACCGATGCACTGGTCCCGCAGCGCCTCCCAGTGGGCCGGATCGCTCTCCTCGCCGCCGAGGGATCGTTCGATGTCCTGTTTTGCCGCGGCGACCGCGCCGGCAGCACCGGACAGGCGCAGCCGCAGGACGCCGTCGCCGTAGCTCGCGGCGCTCAGCGGCAGCGGCTGCGCGGCGAGCCGGCACATCTCGCGGATGGCCGTCGCCTCGTCGCACTCCCGCGCCAGCGTGATGGTCACCGGCGGTGCGGGCAGCACCTTCAGGGAGACCTCGGTGAGCAGGGCGAGGCAGCCCATGCTGCCGGCCAGCAGGCGGGAGACGTCGTAGCCGGCCACGTTCTTCATGACCTGCCCGCCGAAGGCGAGTGACTGCCCGCGGCCGTCCAGGACACGGCAGCCCAGGACGTAATCCCGCAGCGCGCCGCGAAACGGCCGCGCCGGCCCGGACAGCCCGGCGGCGACCGCGCCGCCCAGGGTGCTCGCGGCTGCCAGACGGGGCGGCTCGAAAGGCAGCATCTGGCCCTCGGCGGCCAGCGCGGCCTCCACGTCGGCCAGCGGCGTGCCGGCCCGGGCGGTGATCACCAGTTCGCTCGGCTCGTGGGCCACGATGCCGCGGCAGTGGTCAGTGTCGAGTTCCGCGCCGCGCACGGCATGGCCCAGAAAGTCCTTGCTGCCGCCGCCGCGGATCGCGAGAGCTTCGCCCGCCGCGGCGGCTTCGCGTATGCGTCCGGCCAGGACCGTCAGCGCGTCGTCGCCCGCCTGCTTCGACTCCGCCACGGTCAGAAGCGTTCCAGCTCGGGATGCGGCAGCTCGCCCCGGTGCACGTGCATGCCGCCGATCTCGGCGCAGCGGGCGAGTGTCGGCACGGCCTTGCCGGGGTTCATGAGGCCGCGCGGGTCGAAGGCGGCCTTGATGCCGTGGAAGGCGGCCAGCTCCGCGTCGGAGAACTGCACGCACATCTGGTCGATCTTCTCCCGGCCCACGCCGTGCTCGCCGGTGATGGTGCCGCCGACGCTCACGCAGAGCTCCAGGATGTCGCCGCCGAGGCGCTCGGCCTTCTCGAGTTCGCCGGGGTTCATGACGTCGTAGAGGATCAGCGGGTGCAGGTTGCCGTCGCCGGCGTGGAATACATTCGCGACACCCAGCCCGTAGCGCTCGGCGAGGTCGCTGATGCCCTGCAGCACCCGGGCAATCTCGCGCCGGGGGATGGTGCCGTCCATGCAGTAGTAATCCGGCGAGATACGGCCGACGGCGGGGAAGGCGCTCTTGCGTCCCTGCCACAGCCGCGCCTGCTCGGCGGCCTCCGTCGCCTCGCGCACGTCCCGGGCGCCGGCGTCATCCAGTATGGCGCGCACCCGGGCGGCCTCGTCGTCCACGTCGCCCTCCACGCCGTCCAGCTCGCAGATGAGAATGGCGGCCGCGTCGGTCGGGTAGCCGGCGCCGCAGAACGCCTCGGCGGCACGGATGGCCGGGGCGTCCATCATCTCGAGCCCGGCGGGCACGATGCCGGCGGCGATGATGGCAGCCACGGCGTCGCCGGCCGCGCCGACCGCGTCGAAACCGGCCAGCAGCACGCGCCGGCAGGCGGGCACGGGCAACAGATTCACGGTGACTTCCGTGATGACGCCGAGCATGCCCTCGGAGCCCGTCAGGAGCGCCGTGAGGTCGAATCCGGGGCCGTCCAGCGCCGCCGAGCCCAGGCGCAGGCGCTCGCCGTCGATGGTGACCAGCTCCAGCGAACGCACGTTGTTCACCGTCAGGCCGTACTTCAGGCAATGCACGCCGCCGGCGTTCTCCGCCACGTTGCCGCCGATGGAGCAGGCGATCTGGGAGGAGGGGTCCGGCGCGTAATAGAGGCCGAGGCCGCGCACCGCCTCGGAGATGGCGGCATTGGTGACGCCGGGCTGCACCCGGGCACAAAGGTTGTCCGCGTCCACCTCCAGGATGCGGTTGAAGCGGGTCATCACCAGCAGCACGGCTTCGGCCAGCGGCAGGGCGCCGCCGGACAGCCCGGTGCCGGCGCCCCGGGTCACCACCGGCACGCCGATGTCGCTCATCCGGCGCAGCAGGGACTGCACCTGGTCCACCGTCTCCGGCAGCACCACGGCGGCGGGACGCTGACGGTAGGCGGAGAGCCCGTCGCACTCGAAGGGCGCGATCGCCTCGTCGCTGGCCAGCACCGCCTCGGCCGGCAGCAGCGCGCGCAGGGCGGCGAGCAGCCGGCCGCGCTCCACCCGCGGCAGCTCGCCGTCCAGCCGCGGGTCGTGCAGGGCGCTCACGGCGCGTCCTCCGCGAGTACTGCAATTATGTCGATGGCCGATTCGCCGAGCAGTCCGTCCACGCGCCGTCGGTCGCGGTCGCCGAGGGCCGCGTAGCGCTCCCGCAGCCGGGCCAGACACTTGGCCTGGTAACGGAATGTCCCCTGACGCCAGGCATGACCGCGGATGGCCAGCTCGAACTCGTCTTCGCCGGCAGCCACGGCTGCCGCATTCGCCGCCAGGAAGGGCAGATAGACCTCTCTGCAGAGCGCGAGCAGTCCGTCCAGCAGGGCGCTGCCCGCCGTGTCGAAACCCAGCCACTCGCCCTCGATGCCGCTGGCATCGTCCAGGTGCGCGACCCAGCGGTACGCGTAGGGCGTCTCGGCGCGCATCAGGCCGGCCGGTGTGGGGTCGCTCGCGAGCTGGGAGAGCTGCCCGTAGAGGCCGAAATCCGCCACCGAGGGCCGGCTGCCGAACAGGAAATGGCGCTCGGTGACGTGGGCATCGAGCAGCCCTATGAGTTCGCGGAAGGTCTCTTCGATGAGGGGCCGGTTGCCCTCCGTGCAGCCCACCAGCGGCATGCGGGCGATCTGTCTTTCTGCGAAAGCCGCGGCCGTGCGCTCGATGGCGCCACGCCCGTGTCCCGCCAGCCGGTCGAAGGCGCCCCAGTGACTGAAGGCCTGCTGGTCGGGCTCCCGGTGCCAGCGGTAGTGGAACATCATCTTCGTGCACCACTCGTCGGCGAAGTCCTCGATCAGCCAGGCCAGGAATGCGAGCGCGGCGTCATCCGGGAGCAGGGAGCGCATGGGCGGGAGATCGCGCTCCAGCGTCTCTATCATCGGCGTGGAGTCCACGTGCCAGCTGCCGTCGGGGAACAGCAGCACCGGTATCACCGGCGGGCGCACGTGGGCGATGGGCTCGTCGCCGGGCGTCGCAGTCACGAAGATAGGGGACAGCCGCCGGTAGCGGAGTACGGCGCGCATCTTCATGGAGTAGGGCGAACCCAGCGCTCCGTAGATGGTGTATGGCCCTTCCATTCGGTACCCGGTGGCCGTTGGAGCTAGTC
>CAYQZN010000267.1:0-4028 GCA_964421805.1 uncultured Woeseiaceae bacterium | reverse complement strand
GAATATGGAACTGACCACGCTGCGCGCCATCTCCCCCGTCGACGGCCGCTATGCCTCGAAGGCGGCGCCGCTGCGCGACATCTTCAGCGAATTCGGGCTGATCCGGTTCCGCGTGCTGGTGGAAGTGCGCTGGCTGCAGTTCCTGGCCGACGAGCCGGCCATCGCCGAGCTGCCCCCGCTGCCGGGCCACCTGAAGGACATGCTGAACCGCATCGTCGACGGCTTCGCCGGCGAGGACGCCGCCCGCATCAAGGCCATCGAGGCCGTCACCAACCACGACGTGAAGGCGGTGGAGTATTTCCTCGGCGAGCGCCTGGGCGAGGGCGCCGATGCGTCGCGGGTGCGGGGCTTCATCCATTTCGGCTGCACCTCCGAGGACGTCAACAACCTGGCCTACGCGCTCATGCTGCGCCACGGCCGCGACGACGTGCTGCTGCCGGCGATGCGCGAGCTGGGTGCCTCCCTCGACGCCATGGCGCGCCAGCACGCCGGCCTCGCGATGCTGTCGCGCACCCATGGCCAGACGGCCAGCCCGACCACGCTCGGCAAGGAGATCGCCAACGTCGCCGAGCGCCTGCGCCTGCAGCGACGCGGCCTGCAGCAGGTGGCGGTGCGGGGCAAATTCAACGGTGCCGTCGGCAACTTCAACGCCCACGCGGCAGCGTACCCGGACGTGGACTGGCCGGCGCTGTCCGCGCGCTTCATGGAATCCCTGGGCCTGGCTCCGAACGCCTTTACCACCCAGATCGAGCCCCACGACTGGATCGCCGAGTACTGCCATGCGCTGAGCCGCTACAACACGGTGCTCACGGACCTGTGCCGGGACGTCTGGGGTTACATCTCGCTGGGCTACTTCCGCCAGCGCCGCGTGGAGGGGGAAGTGGGCTCCTCCACCATGCCGCACAAGATCAACCCGATCGACTTCGAGAACGCGGAGGGCAACCTGGGCGTCGCCAACGCGCTGCTCGGCCACTTCGCGGACAAGCTGCCGATCTCCCGCTGGCAGAGAGACCTGACCGACTCCACCGTGCTGCGCAACCTCGGCGTGGCGCTGGCGCACAGCCTGATCGCCATCGAATCGGCCCGCCGGGGGCTCGGCAAGCTGCAGGCCGATCCGGACCGCATCGCGGCCGACCTGGAGAGCGCCTGGGAGGTACTCGGCGAAGCGGTGCAGACAGTCATGCGCCGCTACGGCATCGACGAGCCCTACGAGAAGCTGAAGGCGCTGACACGCGGACGGCGCATCGACCGCGACGCCATGGCCGCGTTCATCCGCTCGCTGGAGATCCCCGAGGCCGAGAAGGAACGGCTGCTCGGGCTGACGCCGTCGACCTACACCGGGCTCGCAGAGAGCCTGACCCGCTCCCGCTGACGGGATCAGGCATGACCGTTCCGCCGGCGCTGCAACTGCCCGGCCGCCTGAGCCCGGCCGCTTTCCTGTCGCGCTACTGGCAGAAGTGCGCCCTGCTCCTGCCCGACGCCCTCCCCGGCTTCCGCCCGCCGCTCACCGTCGACGAGATCGCCGGACTGGCGTGCGAGCCCGAGGTGGAGTCGCGACTGGTGTTCACCGAACGACGGGACGATGCCGTCCGCTACCGGGCCGAGACCGGTCCGTTCGCGCCGGATTATCTCGCCACCCTGCCGGCAGCCGACTGGACGCTGCTGGTCCACGATCTGGACCGTCACCTGCCGGAGCTGCGCTCCCTGCTGCTGGCGCCCCGCTTCCTGCCGGCCTGGCGCATGGGCGACCTGATGGTCAGCGTGGCCGCCCCCGGCGGCTCCGTGGGGCCGCACCGGGACAGCTACGACGTCTTCCTGCTGCAGGGCGAGGGACGGCGGCGCTGGCAACTGGGCAGCGGCGAGCCTGCACCGCCGACCTCCGGTCTGCGGCTGCTGGAGGATTTCCGCCCGCAGGAGGAATTCGTCTGCACGCCGGGCGACGCACTCTACGTGCCGCCGGGCGCCGGCCACCACGGTGTCGCCGAGACGCTCTGCACCACCTGGTCTCTGGGGCTGCAGGCACCGCTCCTCCGCGATCTGGCACTGTATCTGGGCCTCGACGCCGAAGAGATCGACCCCCGCAGGCGCTACACCGACGCCGACCTGGCGCCGGAAGAATGCCGGGGCGGCATCATCCACCCGGCCGCCGTCCGACGCTGCCGCGCCGCCCTGCCCGACGCGACGGGCGTGGACGACGACGACATCGCCGAAGCCCTCGGCCGTCTGGTCACTCTGCCGAAGCCCGGTCATCGCCCCGAACCCGCGACAGCGGCCGAGACCGCTGCGATCGTGGCGGCGGCGGCGGCCGCCAGGCCGCTCCGCGCTGCGCCGTCCGCCTGCTTCCGCGGCCGGGAGGGTGCCGTTCTCTGCGCGGCCGGCGAGTCCTTCCCCGTGGCGGAAGCGGCCTGGCCTCTGGCCTGCCGCCTGTCCGGCGCCGAGGGCGCCGAAGGTCTCGTCATATCCCCGCCGGCGGACGGCGCGGCCGAACGCCTGCTCGCCCTGCTGGCCCGCCACGGCCTGGTGGAGGCGCCGCCCGGCTGAGAACCGCTCTCATCAGGCCCTCCGAGCCCGAAAACGTGACGCAGTTGGCACGGTCGCCGGCATCCCCCCGCTTAACATCATCCGTCCGACGGGCGACCGGAAACCTGCAGCCAGCGGACCCTTTCAGGATGAGCGAGAAGAAGGCGAAAGAACACGAACGGCGCGTCATCTCCACCCGGGAGGAGATGCGCCGGGCCGCGATCGATATCGCCAAAACCGCCAACCGCAGTCTGGCCATCTTTACCCACGACCTCGAGCCCGGCATCTACGACGACCTGGACTTCCTGGAAGTCGTCAAACGCCTGATCCTCTCGCGCGCCTACGCCCGGGTGCGCGTGCTGATCGCGGACCCCTCCCGGGCCATCAAGAACGGCAACCGCTTCGTCGCACTGGGCCGCCGGCTCAACAGCTTCATCGAGTTCCGCCACGTGCGCGAGGACTATCGCACTCACCGCGAGGCCTATTGCATCGCCGACGGCGGCGGCATCGTCTACCGGCTGGATGCCGCACGGTGGGAAGGCATCGTCGACCACAACGTGCCCGCGGTCACCGACATGTACCTCACCACCTTCGACGAGATCTGGCACGCGAGCGAGGTGGAGCACGAGTTCCGCCGGCTCAACATCTGACATGAGCGGCGTACCGGCCGGTATCGAGACCGACCTCACGGTGGCGGCCGTGGTCGAGCGCGAGGGCCGCTTCCTCATGGTGGAGGAGCACGCCCACGGCGAGATCGTCTTCAACCAGCCTTCCGGGCATCTGGAGCACGGCGAGAGTCTCGAGCAGGCCGTGGTGCGCGAGATGCTGGAGGAGACCGGCCGCGGGTTCATGCCGCGGGAGCTCATCGGCATGTATCAGTGGCGCCACCCGGACAAGGGCCGCCACTACCTGCGCGTCGCCTTCACCGGCGGCTGCACCGCCCGGGACCCGGCTCGCTCCCTGGACGAGGTCATCGTCCGCACCCACTGGATGAGCCGCGGGGAGATCGCCTCCCGCGTCGAGCAGCTGCGCTCACCCATGGTCCTGCGCTGCATCGACGACTACCTCGCCGGGGTGCGGCTGGCAGCGGACGATCTTGCGCCGTTACGCCCGCTGCCCGAGAACCTGGAGCGGGTCGCCCGCATCGCCGCCCCCGTGTGACCCCGCCTCGCCCGCGCAGCGGGCGCCGCGGTAGAATCCACGCCATGACGGAAAAGGCACGCAAGGGCCGTCGGGTGGTCGTGGGGCTGTCCGGCGGCGTGGACTCCTCGGTGGCAGCACTGTTGCTCCTGCAGCAGGGCTACGAGGTGCACGCGCTGCACATGACCAACTGGGACGAGGACGAGGACGGCTACTGCAGCGCGGCCGAGGAACTGCAGGACGCGCGTCGGGTGTGCGAGCATCTCGGCATCCCCCTGCATCACGTCAACTTCGCGCAGGAATACCGGGAACGGGTCTTCGAGGACTTCCTCGCCGACTACCGGGCCGGCTACACGCCGAACCCGGAC
>CAYQZN010000266.1:0-4033 GCA_964421805.1 uncultured Woeseiaceae bacterium | reverse complement strand
ACAGCCGGGTCGGGCCTGAAGGCCCTCCTACCCGGGGGAGTCAGTAGCGGAGGGAGGCGCAGAGCAGCCGCTCACCGGGCAGCTCCTCCGCCGGCAGTACCCGCACGCGGCCGCCGTGCAGCCAGGTCTCCACCGCGGCGCGGTCGAGGAGATCCTCCCGCGGCAGTTCGTCCCGGTGACGTACCTCGTGGGCGCCTTCGTCGACGTAGCCCCAGTCTTCCCGGTCGCCGGCGACGACGATCTCGCCGACGCGTGCTTCCAACGCGGCGAGCAGGGCTTCATCGGTGCTGTCGGTCGCGCTGCCACTGCCGACCGCATCGGCCAGGGCCGCGGCGGCGTCCCGATCGTCTTGCAGGCGGTGACGTTCCACCAGTTCCCGCGCGCGCCCGTGCAGTTCCGCCGCGGAGAGATGTTCCACATTGCCGTGCAACTCATCCTCCAGCATCGCCGGCAACTCACTCACCTGCCGGTAGAGCGCGAGCAGCGACTCCACGCCCGCCAGCACCAGCGGCGCTTCACGGTCCGGCAGGAGATCCTGCACTGCCCGGTCGACCTCGCGCAGGAAGCGCTTCAGTTCCGGCGTCACGTCGTCCTTGCCGCCGCCGTGGCTATGATAGATGGCCTCCGCACTGCCGCGATGGCCGGCATGGTGCTGCAGGTTGGGCTCGGTCAGGTCGTGTCCGGCGGACTCCTCCAGCGAGCGGGGCGCCCGTCCGGCGAGATCCAGCGGCCGCAGGCCTGCGTGGTCGCCCGCGAACAGCCGCACGTCGTTCTGGCTGATGGCGAGCAGTGCGAACTGGCCGGTCAGGCTCTTCGCTTCGAGTACGGGTTTCAGGTGGAAGCGCCAACCGACCACGGTCAGCTCCCGCGGCCGTTGCGGCAGTGCGATGCGGATCAGGCCGCTGCCCGTGGTGAACGCCGCCAGGCCGCCGTCCAGCGGCTCCGCGGGCCAGAACGAGCCACCGTCCCTCGCCTCGACCAGCGGACCCAGCACGGCGGCGCGGCGCCGCTCGTCCAGACCCAGGGTCTGCAGCTGGCCATCCGCCTCGGCGATGCGGTTCTTGAGGCGTATCTCATTCGTCTGCCGCGCCGATGGCAGGGCCGTCGACGGGACGACGACGGTGACGTGGGGCGTCTCGCCGCGGTCCGCGGCGATCTCGCGCAGGGCGCCATCGTCCGTCCCGATGATGTCATTGTCAGCCACAGGACGCGTCCGCCTACTTGTCGTCCACGAGGAAGCTGACCTTCATGGCCACGCGGTACTCGGCGACTTTGTCGTTTTCCACTACGACCTTCTGCTCCTTGATCCAGGCCGACTGGATGTTGTGGACGGTCTTGCTCGCGCGGGCGATGCCGTCGTTGATGGCGTCTTCGAAGCTCTTCTTCGAATCGCTCATGATCTCGGTCACTTTCACTACTGACATGCTTTGCTCTCCTTTCGGTTGCCGGATTTCGTCCTCACCGGAAGAGCAGCAAGTTCCATGCCGTTGCGCCCCGACGGCGGCAGGCGCACGGTCAGCCGGTTTGCGGCCGTGTCGGGGCTGTCAGGGCCGGTCGCCGCATGCAGAATCTGCACCCCCGGCATGCAGATTCTGACTCTCGCCGATGCGGCTGTGGCTGGCTCGGGAAACCCTCTATACTGATGTCGATGCGATGGGAAGGAACCCGACGAGACGCCATCCTGCGGAGCGGGGCGGGAACGATGAGGCGAGCAGCCCAAGCGGTGGGCGCGGATGCGTAAGGCGGCACTGTCTCTGTACGATTCGCTGGTCCTCGGCCGACCGGTAATCACGCTGCTGGTCACGGTCCTCGCCGTAGGCCTCCTCGCCAGCCGTGCGCCGGACTTCGCCCTCGACACCTCCAGCGATTCGCTGCTGCTCGAGAGCGATACCGGCATCCGTTACTACCGGGCCGTCCGCGCCCGTTACGGCTCCGACGACTTCCTCATCCTCACGTATACGCCGTCCGGGGATCTCTTCTCGGATCCCGTACTCGCCAATCTAGGCCAGCTCCGGGACGAACTGGCGGACGCGCCGGGCGTGGCCTCCGTGGTCTCCATCCTGGACGTGCCGCTGCTGCAGAGCCCGCCCCTCGGCCCCCGGGAACTGGCCGACGGCGCGCCGACCCTGCTGGCCGCTGCGGTGGACCGGGAGATGGCGCGCGAGGAGCTCACCACCAGCCCGCTCTATCGCAACCGCCTGATGAGTCCGGACGGCGGCACCACCGCGCTACAGGTCAACCTGGAACAGGACGAGGCCTACACGAATCTGCTGAACCGCCGCGCCGATCTGCGCGAGATCCGCCTCGAGCGCGATCTCACCGCCGAAGAATCCGCCGCGCTCGGCGAGGTGGAGCGGCGCATCCGCGAGCGCCGCGAGGCCCAGCAGGCCAAACTGCATCGCACCATCGCGGCGGTGCGGGGCATCGTCGACGACTACCGCAACGGCACGGAACTGCACCTGGGCGGGCTGCCGATGATCGCCGCCGACCTGGTGGACTTCATCCGCCGCGACCTGATCGTATTCGGCATCGGTCTCACCGTGGCACTGGTCGCCCTCCTCGCCGTCATCTTCCGGCGGCCGCGCTGGGTCGTGCTGCCGCTGGCGACCTGCGCCGCCGCCGTGCTCGGGATGATCGGTTTCCTGGGCCTCGTGCAGTGGCCGGTCACGGTGGTGTCGTCCAATTTCGTCTCGCTGATGCTCATCCTGACGCTCTCGCTGAACGTGCACCTGGTGGTGCGTCACCGGGAGCTGCACAGGGAGCGGCCTGACGCCGGCCAGCGCGAACTGGTGCGCGACACGGTGCGCAACAAGTTCTATCCGGCGCTCTATACCGCGCTCACGACCATGGTGGCTTTCGGCTCCCTGGTGGTGAGCGACATCCGCCCGGTCATCGACTTCGGCTGGATGATGGTGATCGGCATGGCCATGGCCTTCGTGCTCACCTTCCTGCTCCTGCCCGCCTCGCTGATGCTGCTCTCGCCGGGCGACCCGCCCGAGAGCGGCGACTTCACCAACCGCATCACCGGGTTCTTCTCGCGCCTGATCGGTTCGGCGCCCCGGGCGACGCTCGCCGGCTACGCACTGATCGCCGTCGCGAGCACGGCCGGCGTGCTGCAGCTGAGCGTGGACAATCGCTTCATCGATTACTTCAAGCAGAGCACTGCCATCTACCAGGGGATGAAGGTGATCGACGAGCGCCTCGGCGGCACCACGCCCCTGGACGTCATCCTCGACGCGGATCCCGCGTTCGTCGCCGAGCAGGAGGAAGAACAGCAGCAGGCGGACGAGTTGGAGCTGCCCGGCGAGCCCGGCCTGGCAGCGCGCAGCTACTGGTATAACGCCGCGCGCAGCGACCTCGTGCGCCGTGCCCACGAGCATCTCGACGCCCGGCCGGATATCGGCAAGGTGCTCTCGCTCTCCACCACGCTGGAGGTCATCCGCCAGGTCATGGGCGAGGAAGAGCTCGACAATTTTCAGCTCTCGGTCATCTACAAGCGCCTGCCGGAGGACGTGAAGGAGGTGCTCTTCGAGCCCTACCTCGCCGTCGAGGGCCATCAGACGCGCATCGCCGCGCGGGTCTACGAGACCAGCGACACGCTGGAGCGGAACGAGCTGCTCGAGTCGATTCGCCGCCACCTCGCCGAGGACCTCGGTCTGGGCGACGAGCGCGTCCATCTCACCGGTCTGATGGTGCTCTATAACAACGTGCTGCAGAGCCTGCTCGGTTCCCAGATCACGACGGCCGGGGTGGTCATGGTGGCCGTGGTCCTCATGTTCTGGCTGTCGTTCCGTTCGCTGGCCGTCGCGGTGGTGGCCCTCGTGCCCAATCTGGTTGCCGCGAGCGCCGTCCTTGCGCTCATGAGCGCAATGGGCGTGCCGCTGGACATCATGACCATCACGATCGCGGCCATCGCCATCGGCATCGGCGTGGACGACACCATCCACTACGTGTACCGCTTCCAGGAGGAGTTCGCGCAGGACGGCGACTACGACGCCACCATCGAGCGCTGCCACCGCAGCATCGGCCACGC
>CAYQZN010000265.1:0-4035 GCA_964421805.1 uncultured Woeseiaceae bacterium | reverse complement strand
TGAGCCCCATCGGCCTGTCGGCCACCTCCAAGCTGGCGCCGCGCAGCTACTACAGTCAGATGATGGGCATGTGGTTCTTCGGCGCCGCGCTCGGCAACCTGCTGGCCGGCCTGCTCGCCGGCGAGTTCCGCGGCGACAACGTGGCCGAGTTCCCGGAGCGCTACCGCCAGATCGTGATCTTCTGCACGGTGGTCTTCATCGGCTTCCTGATCGCCACGCCGTGGCTGAAGAAGATCGCCGCCCTCGACCAGGTGGAAGACGAAGACGCCCGCTACACCCGGGAGGACGAGCCCGGCGCCTTCGACGCCGACGTCCCCACTCACACCGACGACCGTCCCCGCTGAAGGAGGCCCCATGCTCCGCCGCCTGACCCCGCCACTCGCTCTCGTACTGATCGCCGCCGGCTGCGGCGGCCCGCCGACGGAGGACACCGCCCCGGCGTCGCGCGCCGACGCGGCCGCGGAGGAAATCGCGGCGCCGGCCACCGAATCAGCCGCCGAAGCGCCGGCCGAGCGGCTGGACCGCCTGTTCGCCGAATACTGGGACGCCTGGCTGGAACTCAACCCGGTGCGGGCGACGTTCCTCGGCGACCACCGCTGGGACGACCGCTGGCCGGTCGATATCTCGCCGTCGCATATCCGGGCGGAGCGGCAACTGCTGGAGCACAGCCTGGCGGCCGCCGAGGCCATCCCGCCGGACGCCCTGGACCCGGACCGCCGGCTGAGCCGCGAGCTGTTCCTCTACGAGCTGCGCGACGAACTGGCCGGCTACGCCTTCCCGCGCGAGCTCACGCCGGTGAACCAGTTCTACAACCCGGCCAACCGCCTGGCCAGGCTCGGTTCCGGAAAGGGCCCGCAGCCCTTCGAGACGGTCGCCGACTACGAGGCGTTCCTGGGCCGCATCGACGGCTTCGGCGACTGGGTGGATCAGGCCATCGTCAACATGCGCAAGGGCATGGACGCGGGTATCGTCCAGCCGGCCGTCCTGATGGAGCGCACCCTGCCGCAGCTCGAGGCACAAATGGTCGAGGAGGCCGCGGACAGTCTGTTCTGGGGCCCCGTCGCCGAATTCCCGGATTCGGTGCCGGAGGAAGAGCGGGAGCGGCTGCGCCAGGCCTACGCGGCGGCGATCACCGAGCGACTCGTGCCCGCCTACGCCCGCCTGCACGGCTTCATCCGCGACGAGTACCTGCCGTCCGCGCGGGAGACAGCCGGGCTGGGCGCGCTGCCCGGCGGCGAGGACTGGTACGCCTGGCTGGTACGCCACCACACCACCACCGACCTGAGCCCGGAAGAGATCCACCGGATCGGCCTGGACGAGGTGGAGCGCATCCACGGCGAGATGAGGGCCATACAGAAAGAGGTGGGCTTCGAGGGCGACCTGCAGGACTTCTTCGAGCACCTGAACACCGATCCCCGCTTCTATTTTGAATCCCGGGAGGAGATGGTGGCCGCCTACGAAGCGCTGCGGGACAAGGCCGACGCTGCGGCGCCGCGGCTGTTCAGCCGCGTCCCCGAGGCGGACTACGAGATCCGTCCGGTGGAGCGCTACCGGGAGCAGTCTGCCGCGAAGGGCTCCTATCAGCGGCCGTCCGCCGACGGCAGCCGCCCGGGCATCTTCTACCTCAATACCTGGCGGCCCGAGGCCCGGCCCCGCTGGGCCGCCGAGTCGCTGTTCCTGCACGAAGCGGTGCCGGGGCATCACTTCCAGCGCTCCTCCAACCTGGAACTGGAGGACGTGCCGGACTTCCGCCGCCACGGCGGCGTGACGGCCTTCGCCGAAGGCTGGGGTCTGTACGCGGAGTCCGCGCCGGTAGGCGAGGCGATGGGCTTCTACGAGGACCCCTACCAGCGCTTCGGCCAGCTCAACGCCGAGCTGTGGCGGGCCATCCGGCTGGTGGTGGATACCGGCCTGCACGCCAAAGGATGGTCCCGCGAGGACGTGCTGGACTACATGTACGCCAACTCGGCGGTGCTGGAGACCCGGGCAGTGTCGGAGGCCGAGCGCTTCATGGCCATCCCCGGCCAGGCACTCGCCTACAAGATCGGCCAGCTGAAGATCCTGGAGCTGCGACGCCGCGCGAAAGCCGCGCTCGGCGACGACTTCGACATCCGCGCCTTCCACGCCAGGGTGCTGGAAGAAGGCGATCTGCCGCTGGACATCCTCGAGGCCCGCATCGACGCCTGGCTCGCCGGGGAGACGGCGACCTGATGCCGAGCCGCCGGCAGTTTCTCGTCCGGGCGGGCGGCGCACTCCTCGCCGCCGCCTGGCCACTGACGGGTGGTGCCGGCGGACGCAGCGTTACCGTGCTCGGCGCCGGCCTGGCCGGTCTGCATGCCGCCCGGTTGCTGGAGCGCCAGGGCTGCTCGGTCACGGTGCTCGAAGCCCGGCAACGGATCGGCGGCCGGGTCAGGACGCTGGACGAGCTGCCCGGCGCCCCGGAAGCCGGCGCCAACATCTTCGGCCCGAACTACGGCCGGGCCGTTGGAGCTGCCCGGGAGCTCGGCGTGCCGCTGACGGCCTCGCCCCGGGATGCGGAGACCGGCCTCATCCTGGACGGCCGCATCGTCGACCGCGCGGGCTGGCCGGACTCGCCGCTGAACACCCTGCCACCGGCGCTGCGCGAGATCACGCCGGATCGGCTCGCAGGCGCCCTGCTGCGCGGCAATCCGCTGCAGACCTCCACCCACTGGCGCGCGCCGGCGGCGCAGCAGTGGGACGTATCCGCGGCGGCGTTCTTCCGCGAACGCGGGCTCGACGACACGGCACTGGCCTGGATCGACGCCAACAACAGCTACGGCAACCGGCTCGGGGATACCTCTCTGCTGGCCCTGTACCGGGTGGGCGAGAGCATCGGCCGGGCCATCACCATGGCGCGGGGCGCCGGCTTGCCGTCGCTGCACGTGGCGACCGGCAATCTGCGGCTGCCGGAGGCAATGGCGGACTCCCTGGCCGGCCCCGTGCGCCTCGGCGAGAGGGTCATGCGCATCCGGCAGTCGGCGACGGAGACGATCGTGCACTGCGAGAACGGCGCGGAGTACCGGGCGGACGCGGTGATCTGCACCCTGCCTGCCACGGCCGTGCGCCGGCTCCACTTCGAGCCCGGCTTGCCGGAAGAGCCGGCCGGGGCGTTCCGGCAGGTGCGCTACCACAAGATCACCCAGGCCCATCTGCTGGCGGCCGAGCCGTTCTGGGACAAAGCCGGTCGGCCAGCCAGCTGGTGGACGGACGGCCCCCTGGGCCGGGTCTTCGCCTGGCCTGCCGCGAACGAGGCCGGCAGCCGCAACCTCACTGTCTGGATCAACGGCGACGACTGCGACCACTATGCCGGGATGGAGGAGGAGGAAGCGGCTGCCGCGATACTGAGCGAATTCGAGCGGGTGATCCCCGACGCCCGCGGCACCGTGTCGGTGGGACGGGTAGTGCGCTGGGCGGAAGAGCCGTTCAGCGAGGGTGCCTGGGCGATCTGGCGGCCAGGCGAGATAACCGCCGGAATGCCGAGCCGGCTCGCCGCCGCACACGGCCGCGTGTCTTTCGCCGGCGAACACACGGCCGTCTCGTACTCGGGCATGGAGGGCGCGATGGAATCCGCCGAGCGCGCCGTTCTCGAGACGCTGAGGCGGCTGGCATGAAGCGCCGTCCCGCCGGCCGTCGATCAGGAGATCGGCTGCTCCGCCGACCGGCAGCCGTGCTCGGCCTGGCCGCCTGCAGCCTGCTGGCGGCCTGCGGCGAAGGCGCGCCCAGGGGCGACGGCGGCGATGCGGCAGAGCCGCCCGCCCGGAACGCAACGCCGCGCACGCTCACCGGCGCAGAGCTCTGGCTCGCCTGTCAGGGCTGCCACAGCATCGATGCCGGCGCGCCCCACCGGGTGGGGCCGAACCTGCACGGCATCCTCGGCCGGCCGGCGGCGAGCCGGCCGGGCTACACCTACTCTGAAGCGTTATCCGGTTCCGGCATCACGTGGCGGCCGGGCCTGCTGCGCGGCTACATCATGAACGCGGAATCCATGGTGCCCGGCACCTGGATGGCCTACCG